>JAPPGB010000025.1 GCA_028821475.1 Spirochaetaceae bacterium | reverse complement strand
CCCCCCCCCCCCCCCCCCCCCCCCCCCCCCCCCCCCCCCCCCCCCCCCCCCATGAGGCACCGGTCGCGTCACCGTGAACCGGTTACTGCGCTGGCGGTGGTCGTGGCGTATCCTGCCATCCTGGCGCATCATCTATCCAACCCGGAGCGCTGAACTTTCGCACGCGGGCGGAAACCTGTCAATAGCTTCGGACGTCACCGCTACGTCACTGCCCCGTGCGCGATCACCTAACGCTTCAAGTAGCGACCAGGGAGCGTTAGTCAACCCGGCCGACCAGGGGCGCTTCCCGGCCCCGCCTACGACGACGCGCCCAATTCGATAACGCCAACACCCTCCCTGGTCACCACGCGCGTCCCGTACTTCTCGCACAGCCGCGCCGCCGTCCGCAGCGTCCGCTCCGCCGACTCCTCCCCGGCCATCACAGGGCGGCCCCGCTGCGACCGAGGGGTTCCGTATCCCAGCTCGATGGGATGCAGCACCATCTCACTCGCACCGCTCCGGATCGCGCTCTAATGCTGTTTGTCTGCGTTCCTGTAATTCTCGTACACGATCGAGGGAAATAAGATGACCATATTGCCGTCCGGGTCTTTGATCCACCTGGCTGGATTAGCCTTGTGTGCTCTATGGACTTCTATTCCCTTGCTGGTAAGATATTCCACAGCCTGATCCATGTCCTCCACTTCGACCGCCATCAATCGAAAGCCCGCTTCGAATGGTGGGGCATTGTATTCGGGATCAGGTGGAACGCCGGCGTCGATTGAAAACAGTTCTATCACTGCACCCTCTTCGAGGGTGAGATTGGCAACCTCTTTCAACTGAGCCGAGCCCGTCCCAGCCTCGACCCCGAATCTCTCTCGAACTTTGAAACCCAGGATTCCTTCATAGAAATCGATGAATCTCTCCATATCCGTCGTTACAACACCGATATGATCAAGCTTCTTGAACACCACTCACCTCCCGCAAGCGCATGCGCGCGCTGTCAAACCGACGTAACGGCATCGACACCCAGCCGCCCACCACCACCCCGCAGCCGCGGATCGAGCAGGTCCCTGAGGGCGTCACCCAACATGTTGAAGCTGTACACCGCAATCGTCAGGCACAGCCCTGGCCACAGAGCCATCCATGGCGCCTGCTCCATATACTGACGTCCTTCCCGGCTGAGCATACCGCCCCAACTGGGAATATCCACCGATAGACCGTATCCGAGGAAGCTGAGAGAAGCCTCAGCCATAATCACGCCGCCGACGTTAATGCTGAAAATGATGATTATGGGCGCAACGATATTGGGCAGAACATGTCGGATGAGCGTCCTCCATCGCGACGACCCAATCGCCTCTGCCGACTGAAAATAGGCATTTTCTTTTACCCCTATGACCGCACTTCTGACCACTCTCGAGCCGCCGATACCTCCTGATATGCCCAGGACTGCAATGATCTGAAAAAATCCTCGCCCTACAATGGACATTACCGTTAACAATATGAGCAAAGTTGGTATAGACATCCATGCATCGACAAATCTCTGCACCGTAATGTCATATTTACCACCAACGAATCCTGAAACGCCGCCGACCAGGACAGCGACGACGACATTCACCGTAGTCGCGGCCAGACCGACAACGACGGAGATACGAGCCCCGGCGATAAGGCGGCTCAACAAGTCTCTCCCCATCTGGTCGGTACCCAGCAGATACTGGGCTGATGAGCCCTGCAGTCTGTCTATCAGGTGCATTTCATAATATGGATGAGGGGCCAATTGATCGCCAAAGATAGCCACAACAATCAATAGCAATACGATAACTCCGCTGGCGACACCCAGCGGCTTCTCTTTCCACAATCTGACTAATAGAATAGCCGCGGCGTTACGTCGCTTTGGCTCGCCTACTGGTAACGGTATCCTTGGGAGATCACTCATAGTCCCGATCTTCCTCTTCTATTGATAGCGGATCCTGGGGTCCAAGAAGGCATAAAGCATGTCGATCAAGAGATTGATCGCCAAAACCGCGGCAGCAAAAATCAGGTTTATTGCGGAGACGATCGGGTAGTCTCTTGAATCGATCGCCCTTACGAACAGACGGCCCAACCCCGGCAGAGCGAATATTTGCTCCAAGATGACGGAGCCACCTATCAGGATGGGGAGCTGCAGGCCGACGAGTGTCACTACTGGAATGAAGGCATTCTTGATGGCGTGCCGCATGACAACTACCCGCTCCCTGAGCCCCTTCGACCAAGCCGTCCTGATATAGTCTTGCCTGAGCACCTCCAGCATCATGGTGCGCGTCATCCGCATCGTGCTGGCAGCAAGGGCCGTACCCAGAATCAGGGCCGGCAGGAGGAACATCCCCAGATTCCCCAGCGGGTCTTCCTCGAAGCGAATCAACTCCATCGGTGGCGACCAGCCCCACCAGAGAGCCGGGTAGAGCAGGGCCATAGTTGCCAGCCAGAAGTTCGGCGTTGCCAAGCCGATGACGGCAACGGTGCGCCCGACGTAGTCGGCGGCGGTATCCTGGCGAATCGCCGAGTAGACGCCGACGGGCAGGGCTATGAGGAGCCCAATTACTATTGCCAGAACACCAAGCTGAACGGTTACCGGCAATCTCCCACCTACGATCTCGTCTATCGTACTGCCTCCGCCATACAGCGATTCGCCAAGGGTGCCCTGGAGGAGACCTTTGAACTGGGACTCACCGGTAAGCCGCCAGTCAGGCGTCGGCAATACCCCAATCCAGCGTAAATACTGTACGTGGGCGGGCACGTCCAGTCCCATAATACGCTCGAGAGTTTCGCGGTCCCTGCCACTTGCCGCACGAAAATTATTGCCAGTTTCCATTTGAGCCACCATTGCGTCTACTGTATCGCCGGGGATAAGGCGGACCACAGAAAACACCAAGATGGTCAATATGAACAGGCTGGGGATCATGAGCAACAACCGCCTGATGAGATAGGTCTTCACGTGTTTGTACCCCACTTATGGGAGCTGGGAAGCGCGCTCACCAGCGACCGCTCCCCAGCTCCACAGGAGTGTACTGCTAGTTTCCCGTCATTTCTTTCTTCATCGCACTATCGATCCAGAGGCGAGAAAAGTGGGTATGACGCTCGGCGTATCCCATACCCCACTCACCGTTCCAACCCTGCACCCACGGCTGGGCCACCTGAAAGAGGGGGACCATAGGTCTAACCAGGCCAAAGTGCTCCCTTATAACGATCTCATCGATCTCTCGGATGTTGCGAAAAAACTCCTCAAGGTCCGCAGCATGCGTGGCGCCATTATAGAAGGTTTCGAGACGCGGGTCCCTCGACTTGCTCAAGCTGTTACCAGCCACGTCTTGGGTGACGGTCCCTGCAATCCAGAGCGCTGGGCGACGTGTCCCCATCTGCGCGCAACAATACATGTCAAACTCGTGCGTGTCCGCGCTCCAGGCAGCGGCCGCCTCAGCTTCAGTATGAGTAGAGATCTCCAAATCAACGCCAATGGCGCGGAAGAACTCTCCGACGATTTCGATGTAGGTCGGTTCCTGCCTCGGAGAATTGGACGCCGCGAGCTTGAATCGAACGCCGTCGGCGCCTCGTGGATATCCGGCCTCATCGAGCAACGCTTCTGCATCTTCCGGGCGATACTCATACTCACGCTTGACCTCGTCGGGCCATTCTTCATATGACCAGACCCAATCGGTAAGATTCGGCATATAAATCCCATAAGGCGCTACAATTCCTAGACCTTTATAGATACTAGCGTTGATTGCCTCGTTGTCCACTGCCATCTGCAGCGCCTTGCGCACTCTTACGTCCTGCATCAGCGGCAAAGACTGGTTGAATGTCAAGGCGCCTGGGGTATTTACAATGAAATGGAATTGGAGTTCAGGGTTGCTCTTCTGCAGGCTTTCTATAGTGTCGACATTGCTTATCTGAGAGTCGCCTGGGTTACCAACATAATCAACCTTACGCGAGCGCAATGCCGCAATACGTGTGGCCTCGTCTGGTAACAGCACGGACCTCAACTCGTCAATATAGGGCACGGGGTTCCCGAATTTTTCGTCAACACCCCAGTAGTCGGGATTCTTTATATAGGTTTGCGAGGCGCCCTCCACAAATTCAGTCAGTTCATAGGGCCCGGTGCCGACCAGGTTCCTCCAGTCCTCGAAGCTATTTTCATTCACGTATACCTCGGGGGCGTACATAGGAGTCATCTTGTTCAGGAATAGCTCCTCAGCATTGATCAGAGGATTCGTCAGCTTGAACTCGACCGTATAGTCGTCGGTGGCCGTTACCGAGTCGAACTCCAGACCACCTAGTGTGTGGGGGTGGGGGGCGGGTGGGAGGTCGGCAAAACGAGCGATACCAGCATAGCGCTCGTAGTTCCATACGACGTCATGAGCATTGAACTCCCGACCGTTCACCGGCGCCTTGTCATGCCAGTGCACGCCCTGCCGGACATGCCAGATGAACGTCGACTCGTCGGGCATTTCCCAGCTTGTGGCCAGACCGGGTCCGTACATCTGTGGGCCCGTATACGCCCAAACCATGTCAGTGACGAGGTCCCTGTCTACATCCCAGTTGCCAAAGGCCATCTGCTCCAAGACGCCACTGTAGAAGTGAGCGGCCCAGCCACTGGCCGACCACACGTCGGCATTCACAGGATAGTGCCTAGGGGCCCAGGTGAGTGTCCCGCCATACTCTGGCGCGGTCCACGTCCTGCCGCTGGCGGGGTCGAACACCGTCTCTCTGTCGGTGGCGGCTGCCGGCTCCTCTTCTTCGCCACCGGCCCAGAGGCCGGTCGCGGTCAGCACCAGGACCAGCGCTACCGCGAAGGTCCTTGCAATAGATATCTTCATCGTTTCTCCTTCGATGTCACGTTGAGAGTATTGCGGAGCGGATTGCCGCTCCCTGGCCACCCGCAACACAGGCGGCCAGTCCGAGTCAAGGCACCAAATAGCGCGCAGCGTGTGACTCATCCGGGTGCACCCCGGCCCACGCCGCGCGCGCATGCGGTTCTTTGAGTATCACTCGAACCTCCTTCTTCACTGGATCTACGTCGGGATCTGCGTTACACCGCCAAGCGTGGCGGTGGTCTGAGCAGCACTGAGTCTGAATGGCCGGCAACGCCGGCGGTGGGTTTTGCGGGCAGTCAGTCGCAGGGGGGGATACATCGGCTGCGTCACCGCCAACCGGCTACTGCGCTGACTGTTATCATGGCGCTTCATCGGCATCCGTCGAACCCCAGTGAGGCACGCTATCATAGGCGCGACGCGCCGTCAACGACTCGGAGGTCACCGCCTAGCGTCATGCTGCGGCGCCGTGGGCCAAGTACACGTCGCTACAGCGCGGTCCAGTCCCAGATCAGGAACAGCTCTTCGTACTCGCGGCGCTGCAGGCTGCGGTAGGCGGCGGCCGCGTCGCGCGGCGAGACGGTGCGCACCGTGCCGGCCAGCGGAATGCGGCCGGCGGCGAGCCAGGAGAGCGCCTTTTCGTAGCCCGAGAACACGGTATGGCGGGCGTTGCTGTAGTCGCGGTTGTGGCCGCCGTGCGCGAACGGCATGCGGCGCAGCGGAATCTCGTATTCCCAGCCGCTGCGCAGGGTCAGCAGCCGGTAGAACACCTCCTTCAGGATCTCCTGCGCGTACACCTCGGTCTTGCGAATCCACGGCGTCCCCACCAGCACCACCTCGGCGCCGGTGGCGGCCACCCGGCAGGCGTCCGCCACGGCGGCCTCGTTGCCGGAGCACTCCACCACCAGGTCGACGCGCCCGGCAACGGCGGCATCGTCGGCCGGCAACTGCGCATACACCTCCGTAATCCCGGAGCCGGCGGCCAGCCGGCGACGGCGCGCGTCGGGGTCGGCGGCGATCACCTCGTAGTTGGCAAGCCGGAACAGGTGGGCCGCCAGGTAGCCGACCGGACCGAGTCCGGTGACCGCGACCAAGTCTCCCGGCCGCGCCGAGGTGGTCATCAGCGTGGTCATGGAGACCCCCATCAGCCGCGCCAGCACGGCGGTCACCGGGTCCAGACCCGCCGGGACCGGAGCGGTCAGGTGGGACACGAACTGCTGCGTGGAGCGGTTGGAGCCCTGGCACAGCAGCCGGTCGCCGGGCGCCACCGAAGTCACCTCGCTGCCCACTTCGTCGACCTCGAAGACGGCGGCGTGCCCGGGGCGGGCGGGCAGCGACTCCGGCATCGCCCCGCCGAATATCGCCAGTATCGAGCCGGGGCTGTCGATCGAGGCAAGCGTTCGCCCGCGCACCTCGCCGCCGCCGAGCGGCGCATCCTCGTACCGGCTCAACTCCACGCGGTTCGGCGCAGGCAGGTAGATCTCCAGGTTGCTCACTCCGCCTCCCGCCTCGGTTGCCGCCGCCAAGCTCGCGCAGGTCGGCTGCCACGTGCCGGCAAGCTCCCGGCGGCCGGGCACACGACCAGTACCCGGTCCGCCTACTGTCCCACCGGTGCAAGTTCGCCGATCGAGGACTCCATTCGGGCGCGCTCGCCCTTGCGGGTGGCCACCTGATCTTCGGCCAGCACCGCGGGCTGCGCGGTGGGCGGCAGCGGGGTCTGGTACTGGTAGCCGGGCTCGGTGCGGCGGCGCTTCTCGATATCGATCATCTCCCGCCAGCTCTGCCACAGGGTGCGCAGCTCCGGCATGTCGGGGGCGATCTCGCGCGCCAGCTTCTTCAGGTTGTAGCACGGCACGCCGGCGAACATGTGGTGCTCGGTGTGCCAGTTCATGCGCCAGTACAGGAACGACGTGAACGGATCCAGCCGGTTGGAGCGCACGCACATGCGGAAGTCGGGCACCCCGTCCATCAGCCCGATGTGCATCGGGGTGCCCACCAGGCCGGCCAGCCAGTTGCCGCAGAACAGGAAGCCGGTGCACACGATCGAAATCCACCAGGCGCCGGTCACCGCCGACACCACCAGCAGCGATGCGTGGAACAGGATGGTCAGCCGGGCAAAGCGCACCGCCTTGCGCTCCACCTCGGGGGCCACCTTGAACAGCGCCTCGGTCCACTCGCTGGTGCGGATGCTGGTCAGGTCGCGGCGGTAGCGGGGAATGGCCATGCGCACGGTGGCGCCGACGATCTGGATCATGCCCTGCACGTTGAAGGTGAGCCGTTGCAGGATCTGCAGCGGCTTCAGCGGCAGGTCGATCGGCAGCACCACCTCGCGGTCGCCCTCCGGGTACAGGGTGTAGCGGTGGTGGTAGGTGTGGCTCATCGCGTACTCGTGGTAGCTCCACCAGGTCAGCATCGACATCGGCACCAGGAAGAACTTGTTGAGCCACTTGGTCCGGAACACGGTGCCGTGGCCGAGCTCGTGGGTGCCGAGGCCGCGGAGGAAGGTGCCCACCGTGCCCTGGCACCACAGCGCGATCGCGAACGACAGCCACGTCCCCTGGGTGAAGAACCAGGCGACCGCCGCGCCGCAGGCGGCCCACAGCCCCAGGTGGCCGAGGGTCTGAAAGGCGCCCTGCAGGTCGCTGCGCCGCATCAGCTCGCGCAGCTTCGCCGGCTCGATCGGGCACCGGTACCACTTGACGCGCAGGTCTCTGCGCACCCGCTCCAGCGGCGGGAACTCGCGCGCCGGCGCTTTAAGCTGCATGGTAGCGGATACTAGTGCAGGTGCGGCGGCAACGGCAAGTGGTCCGCTCGACGATCCCAGGAGCCTGTCGGATTCCGGCATGCGCCCAGGCCGCGGTTCCGGAGCGCTACGGGATAAGGGTCTCCATGACCCGCTGCATGATCGGAATCAGCACCGCCGCGGCTCCCATCACCACAAGTATCCACCGCGTCTGGGTCGTGATCTCCTTGCGCACCTCGGAGATCTCCTTGCGCACCTCGGAGATCTCCTTGCGCACCTCGGAGATCTCCTTGCGCACGTCGCCGAGTTCCTGGCGCACGCCGGCAATCTCCTGGCCGAGCTCCTTGCGCACGTCGGCGATCTCCTGGCGGAGTTCCTTGCGCAGGTCGTCAATCTCCTGGCCGAACTCCTTGCGCAGGTCGGCGATCTCCTGGCCGAGCTCCTCGCGGGTCCGATGATCGGACTCCGCCACGTGGCGAAGGAACCGTTCCTCCAGAAGCTGGAACAGATGCTCTTTCTGTACTTCCCGCCGCTCCTCCTGCTCATCCTCGAGCTGGCGGAGCATCTCCACGAGCGACGCGGTGGCGTCGTCTCCCAGACGATCCTGCAATGGGCGCGGTACCGACACTACTGCCATGACGTGCAACCTGAATCTATAACGGAGGCCATGCACCGGTCCACACGCGGCTGCGCAGTGGCCGCGGATCTGAGCGGCAAGTGGGGCAGCGTGCGGCAGCGTCCGGCAGCGGCCGCGGCGTGCTTGCGCTGACCCCGCGGGCCGTCTATGCTGGCATCTCCATATGGACGACATGACGCGGCCCACCCGCCGCCTGACAGTCCGACTACCCGACTGCCGCGCTCCGTGGGCGCCCGTGCCAGCCACGCGACGGCGGCCCGCGCGGCGCGCTGTTGACCGCGGCACCGTCGATCTGCCGGGCGGCAGCCGTTATCCGTCCGGACACCCACCGGTTGAGCGTTTCGGCCGGCCACCGCATCTCCCCCATCCACCAGCCACACCGGCCGGCGTTGCCGGCAGCAAGCGCACAAGTGGGTCGCCGCATGGCGGCCCGAGAGGAGGAACCAGCATGGTTTCCAAATTCGTATCGATGGCACTGGCGTTCGCGCTGGCGGCCACCGTTTCGTTCGCCGCCGGCGAAAGCGACAGCGCCGGCGCGGCAGCCGCGGCCGACAAGAAGTACGTCACCGACCCCACCAACGGCAAGGTGTACACGGCGCCGGAGTATGGTGGGACGCTGACCTACGGCGCCTCGTGGGAGCCGCCGAACTCCGACGCGATGATCGGTGGTATCGGGGCAGGATCTGCCGCCAGCGGCGTGGTCGAGAAGCTCGGCATCGCCAACTGGGGCATCGATCGGAGCGTGAACAATCTCGCCAACGAGTTCCTGCTCGAAGACCACTTTGCCCCGGCTCTGGCCGAAAGCTGGGACATCCCCGACCCTTCGACCTATATCTTCCACATCCGTCAGGGCGTTCGCTGGCACGACAAGGCGCCGATGAACGGTCGCGAGCTGACCGCCGAGGACGTGGTGTACAACATCGAGCGCTGGCGCACCAGCGACCAGAACACCCGATACCCCGCGATGTCATGGGAATCGGTCACCGCCACCGACAAATACACGGTCGAGGTCAAGCTGGTAGATCCACCCCTCGATGCGCTGTTGGTGCTGATCGACGACAATATCGGGTTCGTAAACGCGCCCGAGGTGATTGAGCAGCACGGCGACGTCGCCGACTGGCGGAACCTGGTCGGTACCGGTCCCTTCATGCTGACGGACTGGGTCGACGGCAGCTCCATGACCTGGGTCAAGAATCCCGACTACTGGGGCCACGACGAGAAATACCCCGAGAACCGCCTGCCCTACATCGACGAGCTGGTCAGACTGATCATGCCAGACCAAGCGACGCGCGTATCGGCCATGCGCACCGGCCAGATCGACTACCTGGCGCACAACGGCCACGGTCAGTTCTTTACGGTGGACCCGATCGACAGCCTGCAGCGGACCAACCCCGAGCTGAGGGTGAACGCGTACTATTTTCGGGGCGGCGAGAGCGCTGCCTTCAACGTGACCAAGCCACCCTTCGACGACATCCGCGTGCGCCACGCCATACAGATGGCGGTCGACCTCGATACGATCAACAACACCTACTACAAGGGTTGGTTGCGGCCTGAACCCATGGGGTCGTTTCAGCCGTTCACCGGAAATGCGATTCCGTATGCGGAGTGGCCCGAGGAGGTCAAGCAGTACTACCGGTACGACCCGGAAGCTGCCGAGAAGCTCCTCGACGAGGCCGGGTATCCGCGCGGCGCCGACGGCATCCGATTCACGATCAGCGACATCATCGCCAACCCCGCGAGTATCGGGCATCGTGAGATCGTCCAGGGCTACCTTGCCGAGATCGGGGTCCAGGTTGAGATCCGGCAAATGGATTGGCCTACGTTCCAGGCCAGCTTCCGGGGTGGCAAGGGCGAGTATGACGGCATCGGCAACTGGAGTCAGGGAACCCCATATCGCCCTCTCATTATTCTGCCCCACAAGGCGTCCGGGGCCGACAATAACGTCCCCGGACTCAGTGACCCGGAGTACGACGCACTGATCGAGCAACTGAGCGTGGCTGCCACCGCGGAGGAATATCAGCGGCTCGGCAGAGAGGCCGATTACTGGCTCGTCAAGAACCACATCTTCATGTGGGGAGGCCTGAATCCATGGTTCAACGTCACCCAGCCCTGGCTGCAGGGCTTCGACGGTGACTTCTACATGGGGGTCTGGAACAAGAACGCCGTCTACGCCCGTCTCTGGATCGACCAGGCGCTGAAGAAAGAAATGGGCGGCTAGTTACGCCATATGAGGGAGCCGGAAGCCTCGCGTAAGCTTCCCGGCTCCCTCACAGCCAGGTATCTGCCATGAGAGCGTACGTCATCAGAAGGGTGCTGCTGGTCGTCCCCACGCTCCTGATCCTGAGCATGATCGTCTTTCTGCTGGTCCGGTTCATCCCCGGCGATGTCATCGACGCCATGCAGGCGGACTTTGCCTTCACCGCCGGCGAGATCGACCGCGAAGCTCTCGAGCGCAAGCTCGGCTTGGACCAGCCCATTCCCGTGCAGTACGCGCGCTGGCTGGGCGACATCGTGCTGCACGGGAGCCTGGGCCAATCACTGCTCGGCCGCTTCTCCGTAAACGAGAAGATAGCGGGCAGGT
The DNA here is from genome assembly GCA_028821475.1 of Spirochaetaceae bacterium. GTDB lineage: Bacteria > Spirochaetota > Spirochaetia > SZUA-6 > Bin103 > Bin103. The sequence continues at coordinate 73,205 of JAPPGB010000025.1, read as the reverse complement.
TGCCGGTGACGATTCAGCTCGGCGTGACGGCGCTGGTGATCGGGCTGCTGATCGCCCTGCCGGTGGGCATCTACTCGGCGATCCGCCAGGATACCACCCCCGACTACGTGGGACGCTCGGTTGCCGTCATCGGCCTGGCAACGCCCAACTTCTGGCTGGCGCTGATGGTCATGCTGTACCCGGCAATCTGGTGGGGCTGGTCACCGCCGATGCGGCTCATCCGGTTCAGCGCCGACCCGCTGGGGAACCTGGGGATGTTCATCATTCCCGGCGCCATCCTGGGAACGGCGATGGCCGCGGCCACCATGCGCATGACCCGCACCATGATGCTGGAGGTGCTGCGGCAGGACTATGTCCGCACCGCCTGGTCCAAGGGTCTGAAGGAGCGGGCGGTGGTCGTGCGGCACGCGGTCAAGAACGCCATCATTCCGGTGATTACGCTGGTGGGCTTGCAGCTTCCCATCCTGGTGGGCGGCTCGGTCATCATGGAGAACATCTTCAACCTGCCTGGGCTCGGTCGCCTGATGCTGAATGCTCTCGAAGACCGAGACTACACGGTGGTCTCGGGAATCAACCTGCTGTTTGGCAGCTTCGTCGTGGTGGGGAACGTGCTCATCGACCTGACGTATGGGTTCCTCGATCCGAGAATCCGCTATGAGTGACAGACAGACCACCGCGGTGAGCGAGCCGAAGACCCGCGCCGGCGCCGCCTACTTCTTCGCCCGGCTATGGAAGGAGAAACCCCTGGGAACCGCCAGCGGGATCATCATCGTGCTGTTCGCGCTGACCGCCATCTTCGCCGACGTGCTGGCTCCCTACGGAATGCTGGAGATGAGCCTGGCCGATCGGCTCAGCGGCCCCTCGGCGCGCTTTCTGCTCGGCACCGATCATGTCGGACGCGACCTGCTGACGCGCCTGATCTACGGCGCCCGTGTTTCGCTGACCGTTGGCCTGGCCGCGACCGCCCTCAACGTCGTGGTCGCCATGGTGATCGGCGGTGCCTCCGGATTCGTTGGCGGTAACGTGGACTTGGCGACGCAACGATTCGTCGACGCCTGGGTGTCGATACCCGGACTGCTGATCCTGTTGACCATCATGTCCATCGTCGGGCAGGGGCTGGTGCAGACCATCGTGGTCCTTGGCGTTACCGGCGGCATCGGCGGCTCGAGGGTGGTCCGCAGCGCCGTCATCGCGATCAAGGAGAACGCGTACTTTCAGGCGGCTGAGGCGATTGGGTCCTCGCGATGGAGGACGCTCGTGTGGCACGTCGTGCCCAACATCGTCGCTCCCGTAATCATCGTGTTCAGCATCAACATCGGTGCGGTGATCATCAGTGAGGCGTCGCTGAGCTTTCTCGGCTTCGGTCTGCCACTGGAGGTTCCGAGCTGGGGTGGTATGCTGAGCCGCGAAGGGCGCGAGTACATGGAGCAGGCGCCGTGGCTGGCGTTCTGGCCCGGTATCTTCCTGACCGTGCTGGTCTACAGCCTGAACATGTTCGGCGACGCGGTGCGCGACCTGCTCGACCCGCGCCTGCGGGGCGGCGGCGGCCGCCTCGGCCGCGAGCCGGCAAAGAAGGCATAGGCGAACGGACGGGATGGGCCAACAGCGGCGCCGGCAGGCGGCTGTCTTGGGGCGCTAGCAGGCGGAAACACGCCTGTTTTCACGAACTCACGATTGAAAGCGCCGATAGTCTGCGAGTGAGATGAGAACATGAGACCTCGTGTCGCCAGCGACGCGCTTATCGCGTGAAATACCGCGTAGTACGCACGCGCTGCTCCATCGCCGAACGCTGAGGCTGCGAGGTCGCGCCGTGCTGTTGACAACCTTTCATCAGCTTTGGCGAGCATGGCGTCGAGCACATGCCCGGTTGGCTCGAACGCGCTCATACGCGTCTGCCTTCGTGCTGAATGTTCCAGCCTAGGGGAAATCGGCTAAGCTCGCGCCACTCTTCCTCGCTGTACACCAGTGCCGCGAACAGTTCGTCGTAATCGTTCAGCATCTGAACTCCGGCGTCCAGAATGGCGTCGCGGACGGACGGCGTGCGCGTATCAACTACGACCAGAAAATCGTAGTCGGAACCTTCCACAGCATCACCGCGCGCCTGCGAACCAAACAACACGATTTGTTTGACCTGATCGCCGAGCTTCGCGCGAACCAGCGCTGCGTATTCTCTGGCTTTGTCGACACCCGCCTTCATACGTGCTACGAGCTGCCACCAGCCACGCCTCCTCTTCCGCAGGTCGCGTACACTGATGGTCTTTATTAACCTCCGTCCGCTTGTAGAGCGGCCTCCGCCGCCTGAAAATACACATTTATCGGCATCAAAGCACCGGCGATTAGCGGCTGCCGTCAGCCCAGCGGCCCCTCCATGGGCCGCGTCGGCGGATCCGCGCCATGGATGGCGCAGGCTTGGGGAGGCCGGAAGCGGACCGACCGATCAGGCTGGTTGACGCCGGCCCCGCGAATCACCGCCCGGCCTGCACCTGCCATCCCTGGTTCAGCGGCCAGCAATCACGAAAGTGTTGCATAAGCGGCGCGACCAGGGGCTCTCCTACCGTCGCCCTAGCAAATCTGCAGAGCTCTCTGTCGCGGAGCCATCGAGTCGTTTTGTAGTCGGGTGTTGTCGGACGTGTGCTTGCACTACGCGGGCGGGCCGCCTATACTCGCACGGGTAATGGGTGGACGACATGATACACCCGACTACCGCGCGCCGCTAACTGCCCGAGCCAACCACGCGACGGCCGAGTGCGCGGCGCGGTGTTGACCGCGGTACCATCGATCCGCCGGGCGGCGGCGGCCATAGGTCCGCACATCCACCGTTCCACTGCCTCGGCCAGCCCCCCGCATCTCCCTCATCCACCAGCCACACCGGCCGGCGTTGCCGGCAGCAAGCGCACTAATGGGTCGCCCCATGGCGACCCGAGAGGAGGAACCAGTATGGTTTCCAGATTCGTATCGATGGCACTGGCGTTCGCGCTGGCGGCCACCGTTTCGTTCGCCGCCGGCGAAAGCGACAGCGCCGGCGCGGCAGCCGCGGCCGACAAGAAGTACGTCACCGACCCCACCAACGGCAAGGTGTACACGGCGCCGGAGTATGGTGGGACGCTGACCTACGGCGCCTCGTGGGAGCCGCCGAACTCCGACGCGATGATCGGTGGTATCGGGGCAGGATCTGCCGCCAGCGGCGTGGTCGAGAAGCTCGGCATCGCCAACTGGGGCATCGATCGGAGCGTGAACAATCTCGCCAACGAGTTCCTGCTCGAAGACCACTTTGCCCCGGCTCTGGCCGAAAGCTGGGACATCCCCGACCCTTCGACCTATATCTTCCACATCCGTCAGGGCGTTCGCTGGCACGACAAGGCGCCGATGAACGGTCGCGAGCTGACCGCCGAGGACGTGGTGTACAACATCGAGCGCTGGCGCACCAGCGACCAGAACACCCGATACCCCGCGATGTCATGGGAATCGGTCACCGCCACCGACAAATACACGGTCGAGGTCAAGCTGGTAGATCCACCCCTCGATGCGCTGTTGGTGCTGATCGACGACAATATCGGGTTCGTAAACGCGCCCGAGGTGATTGAGCAGCACGGCGACGTCGCCGACTGGCGGAACCTGGTCGGTACCGGTCCCTTCATGCTGACGGACTGGGTCGACGGCAGCTCCATGACCTGGGTCAAGAACCCCGACTACTGGGGCCACGACGAGAAGTACCCCGAGAACCGCCTGCCCTACGTCGACGAGCTGGTCAGACTGATCATGCCTGACCAAGCGACACGCATCTCGGCCATGCGTACTGGCCAGATCGACTACCTTGCTCACAACAGCAACGGGCGGTTCGCGACGGTGGACCCGGTCGACAGCCTGCAGCGGACCAACCCCGAGCTGAGGGTGAACGCGTTTTATTTTACCGCGGGGGAGAGCGCTGCCTTCAACGTGACCAAGCCACCCTTCGACGACATCCGCGTGCGCCACGCCATACAGATGGCGGTCGACCTCGATACGATCAACAACACCTACTACAAGGGTTGGTTGCGGCCTGAACCCATGGGGTCGTTTCAGCCGTTCACCGGAAATGCGATTCCGTATGCGGAGTGGCCCGAGGAGGTCAAGCAGTACTACCGGTACGACCCGGAAGCTGCCGAGAAGCTCCTCGACGAGGCCGGGTATCCGCGCGGCGCCGACGGCATCCGATTCACGATCAGCGACATCTACAGACACGCCACAAGCACCGGGTATCGTGAGATCGTCCAAGGCTACCTTGCCGAGATCGGGGTCCAGACGGAGATCCGGCAACAGGACTGGTCTACGATGCACGCCAACTTCAAGGGTGGCAAGGGCGAGTATGACGGCATCACGAACTGGGGGGGTCAGGGCACTCCCTGGCGCCCTCTGGTTGTTCTGAACGCCCATACGTCGGGCCACGCCAACAACGCCTCCGGACTCAGTGACCCGGAGTACGACGCGCTGTTCGAGGCACTGAAAGTGGCTGCCACCGCGGAGGAACACCAGCGGCTCGCGAGAGAGGCCGATTACTGGCTCGTCAAGAACCACATCTTCATGTGGGGAGGCCTCAGACCTTTTTTCAACGTCACCCAGCCGTGGCTGCAGGGTTTCGACGGTGACTACTACATGGGGGTCTGGAACAAGAACGCCGTCTTCGCCCGCCTCTGGATCGATCAGGCGCTGAAGAGGGAAATGGGCGGCTAGCTCAGGTATCGCTAGTCAATCGTGACTTAGGGGAGTCGGGGGATAGTCGGCCTGCAGGGGCGACCGCTATCCCGGCTCCCCTCTCATCGCCGCACGCCGCGTGATAACAGCCAGGTATCTGCTATGAGAGCGTACGAGCTTCAGTTGACGGTGCGTATAATCGTTCGAAAAAGCGTACTGCGGGGTTGACATTAGTTCCTTACATGGAGGACGATCACATAAGGAAGCAGAGAAGGATGTCTATACTTATTACCGGCGGAACAGGTTGGGTTGGTACTGGCCTGGCACATAGACTGGTAGAGAGGGGCGAGGACGTCATATTGTTTGACATCGCTCCGCGAATAGAGGGCGTCGCGGATATCAAGAACAACGTAAAGGTTGTCCAGGGAGACCAGAAGATCTGGCCTGAAGTGTTGAATGTTGTCAAGGAAAACAACGTAGAAGGCGTATTTCACCTTGGCACGATACCTAGCTTCCCGCTACGCCCCTGGATCGTTTGTGAAGGGAATGTCGCCGGAATAATGCATGTGCTGGAGGCGGCGCGACTGTTCGGGGTAAAGCGGGTGGTGTTTACCAGCAGTATGATGACCTATAGTCTGGGAATACCTACTGAAACTATCACCGATGAGACACTACAACGGCCTGCTAGCGCGTACGGTGTAACGAAGCTGTATGGTGAGCTTATTGGCAGATACTATCGGAACACCTTTGACCTTGACTTTCGCTGCATACGATACCCCAACATCTTTGGTCCCAGTGTCAGGATCAGCAAGGAGTTGCAATATATTTCCTGGATGATTCAAAGTGCGGCCCTGGGCAGGCCGGCTGAATGTCCTGTCAGCGAAGACACCAAACTTCCTGTCCTGTACTATGAAGATGCCATGCGCGCCACACAAATGCTGTATGATGCACCCAAGGAGCAAATAGAGACCGTCTGCTATAACATTGTAGGGGTGTTCCCATCACTAGCGGCCAGGGAGGTAGAACTGACTATAAAGAAGTTCATTCCGGAAGCTCAATTTACCTATAAGCCGGACCCATGGGTGATGGATTATTACCGCAGTCTCAATGACTACGATGATAGCCGGGCTCGTGAGGAATGGGGGTGGCGGCCAGTGTATGCGGATTTCGAAAAGATAGTGGCCGATTTCATTAAAGAAGTAAGATCGAAACCTGAGTACTACAGCCCGGCGTTAAACACATAACCTCACCTCTTTTCAACTTTGCTTTTAACTTATTCTCCCGCAGTGGCATTGTTTCCTCCTATAAATCCTTACACAACCTCCGCCAGCTGTGTTACAAGACGACATGCCGCCGCAAAGTCCTCCAAGGCAATCCACTCATCCGACGTATGTACATCTCGCTGTCCCGCCCCGAATGTCACTGTCGGAATCCCGTGCGTGACAATCCAGTTCGCATCCATCCCGCCGTCGTTGCTTACGGTCTTCGGATCCATCCCGCAGGCCTTCACTCCACTCAGATAGCGTTGAACCACGGGGGCATCATCGTTGAGAGCGAACGCCTCGTAGGTCGGGCCAGGTCCGAACGCGACTGTCCCGTTCTCGCCCCGTTCGTTATGAACGCTCTCAGCGGACCTCACGAAAGCCGCCTTCCACGTAGCGATGATCTTCTTCCGAAACGCTGGATCGTGTGATCGGGCCTCCGCCAGGATATGCATCGAAGGCATCACCACGTTCGTTCCCTGGCCACCTCGCACGATACCCACGTTCGCCGACCCTTTCCCATCCGGCTGATCGATCACGCTCTGCCATCCTCCCTGCTCGATCTCGGCGAGCGCCTGCGCCGCGATGATGGCCGCTGACACGCCGCCGCCCGGCTGCCCCGCATGTGACGCGATTCCAGTTACCTCGATCGTAAAGCGCTCGGTGCCGATCACGGCCGTCACGCCCACATCCGACCGACCGCCGTCCAGATTGAAGCACATCTCGGGCAGGGAATCGCCAAGCATCGAAAGATCCATCCCTCTGGCCCCGACGAGCCCAACTTCCTCTTGGATAAAGAAGACCAGCGTGATCGGTTGATGGTCTCCCCCGTTCTCGACGAGAGCCCGGGCCAGGTGAAGCAGCACTGCGCAGGAGGTCCGATTGTCACCTCCAAGCGCCCTGCCTTCGGCATCATTGACAATGCGGTTATTTTCCCGATCGAGACGAGGAATGCAGCCAACCGCATCAGGCACCGTATCCATATGCGTGCTGAACATCAGCCGCTGCCCGCCTCGATTGCCATCCATCCGGACAATCAGATTGCCCGTATCGCCTCCGTACTCGCTCTGCTCCTGCGCCTGGTCGACGTGGATGTCCGCCTCGGGAACACCGATCTCAATGAGTGCGCCACGCAGATGCTCGGCAACGCGACCTTCACGTGCCGGCGGGCCTTCGATTGGGAGCAAGGTCATCAGGTCTTCAATGGCACGGTCAATCATTGGATTCTGCTGGCCTCGCAGTCTATCGGTACCGCACCCGCGGGTCCAGGGAGACGTAGAGCAGATCGATGATGAGGTTGATGACCAGCACGCCGGTGCCGAAGAACAGGTTCACCCCGGACACGACCGGGTAGTCGCGATCCTCCAGCGCCACCAGCATCATCTGACCCATGCCGGGCAGGTTGAACATGTTCTCGATGATCACCGAGCCGCCCACCAACAGCGGCACCGCCAAGCCGATGGCGGACAACACCGGGATCATCGCGTTCTTGATGGCGTGGCGTAGCACGACCATCCGCTCGCGCAGCCCCTTGGCCCACGCCGTGCGCACGTAGTCCTGGCGCAGCACCTCGAGCATCATCGTGCGGGTAATCCGCATCGTGCCGGCCGAGAGGGCGGTGCCGAGAATGATGCTGGGGATGATGAAGACGCCCAGGCTCTCCCACGGATCGTCGAGGAACCGCACCATGATGATGGGCGGTGACCAGTCCCACCATAGGGCGGGATAGATGATCACCATCAGCGCCAGCCAGAAGTTGGGCGTGGCCAGCCCCAACACCGCCACCGTTCTGCCGGCGTAGTCGCCGGCGGTGTCCTGACGAATGGCCGAGAAGATGCCGACCGGCAGGGCGATGACCATGGCGATGACGAGCGCCATCAGCCCCAGTTGGAACGTCGGTCCCACGCGCCTCCAGATCTTGGCTTCGACGGTGACCTTGCCGAGCAGGGATTTGCCCAGCGTGCCGCGCAGGAGGATGTCGCCGAGCCAGCGAACGTACTGGATATGGATCGGCTGATCGATCCCGAGCATCCGCTCCAACTGCTCGCGGTCGAGGGACCTGAGGGAGTCCGTCCGCATCTGCATGGCGTCGATGATGTCTCCGGGAATGAAGCGGACCGAGAGGAACACCAGCGCGCTGAGGATCAGCAGCGTCGGCACCATCAGCAGGAGTCTCCTGATCACGTAGGCTTGCAACTAAGTTCCTCCGCTGATGGGGTGGCAGCGGATCTGCCACCCCGTCGTTACCGACTAATTGACGTATTGGTCGCGAAGCTGCTCGTCGATCCAGAGTCGAGCGTAGATCACCGGCCCAACATCATTGGCGCCGAGCGACAGCTCGCCGTTGAAGCCAACGATCCACGGCTGATGGACCAGGTAATGGACAGTGCGCGGCGACCACAGGTACCAGTGCAGCTCGGTCAGGCGCATATCGGCCTCTTTTGCGAGCCGGGTGTACTCCTCGAGGTCCGTCGTCCCCTGTGCGGCGTCGATCAGCGCTTCCAACTTCGGATCGAAGCCATGGGGGATGTTCCAGGTCGCGTCGGTATAGCTTACTTGGCGGAGGTCGTTTTCCGGACTCATTGTGGTTAGCCCGGACTCGCGGGGGGTCAGCCCCTGCGCCGAGCCACCGCGTGCGTACGCCCCGAAGGCTGCGCCGCTTTCCATAATGTTGATCTCCACCGCGACGCCGATCTCGCGCCAGTACGCCGCCTGTAGCTCCGTGAAGCCCGGGTCGCGCCCGGGGTGTGTGTCGAAGGGGACGGTGAAGCGGATGCCGTCGGCGCCGCGTGGAGATGACGTTGCGGCCACCGCCATCCGGCCGCTGCGCTCACTGTCGCGCCAGCGGTACCCGCGTCGACTTCAGCATCTGCCGGTCTCGAGTCAGCAGGGGGATGTTGTGCACCACGCTGGTCGCCGCGATCAGCTCGTCGGCCGGGTCGCCGCGAAAGTCCAGGTCGATCGAGGCCCGGGCTACGTCGAGGTCGAGCGGCCAAATGTGCAGGCTGGCCAGCACACTCTGGACCTCGGCGTCGCCGAGATCGACGTCGAGCCGGCCAAGCTGCGACAACTTCGCCAGCTCCCAGAAGACGATAGCCGCCACTCCCCAGTCGTGCTCGATCAGCAGCGACTCCTCCGCAGGTCTCAGGTCGCCGGTGAGGGCGTGCACGAGAATGTGCGTATCAAGATTCAGCAGCGGCATCCCACGTCACTCCCGTCGTGAGGATGTCACCGCGTACGGCGAGCTTCCCTCGTAACGCGCCGATCAGCTGGCGCGGTTGCACTGGATAGCGCACAACCCGTGCCACCGGCTTGCCGTGTTTGGTAACGATCAGGCCGTCACTGGGGAGGGCGTCGAGAAGCGCCAGGCACTGCTCCTTGAATTTCGCTGCACCGATCGTCCGCGTGTTCATAAGTAGTCATATAATACGACCAGGCGGAAATTATGACCAGTGCCGACCACCCGCCGCCGGCAGCCTTCCCGGGTACCAGCTATTCCAAGCCGCGGAGGCGGCCGGCGCGCGCCGGCGCCGGATCCTGGTTCGCCACGTGCTGCCCACAGTACACGGTTCCTGAATCTGCCGGAGTTGATGCAGCGTCTGCTCGCCGGTTAGCCCTCGGGTCATCGCGCAGTGATGGTGAGGGTGCGGTTGGTGGGTACCTGGTGGTAGGTGGAGGTGCTGCCGTCGGGCCAGTGCACCTGCAGCTCGTCGACCACCGGCGCGGCGCCGACACCGAAGTGGGCCGACAGCTCGGACGGACCAAGGTAGCCGGCCGCCGCGCCGACGTAGCGCACCTGGCGAACATCGCCGGCGCGCACCGCAACCAGGCTGCCGAACCCGTCGGGCGCCAGGTCCGCACGCGCTGCCGTGTCCAGGAACACGCGCAGCCAGCGCCCGCTGCCGTCGCTGTCCGGGTCGAGCTCGTTGCGCACCAACGTGGGTAGGCCTCCGTTGTTGAAGATCACCAGGTCCTGGTCGCCGTCGTTGTCGTAGTCGAGGTGAACCACTCCGCGGCCCTGGCCGCGGTGCACGAGGCCCGCCTGTTCGGCGACGTCGGCGAAGGTCAGCTCGGACGAGACGGCGCTGAGGTTGCGGAACACCCTGGTCGTCTCGGACGCCCACTCGGCATCGTCCCGGCCGTTGGGCCCCTCCCAGCCGTTGGTCTGCACGAGGTCGAGCCAGCCGTCGTGGTCCAGGTCCACCGCCACGGCACCCCATCCCCAGCCGCCCTCCTTGACACCCGCGCGGGCGCCGACCGACTCGTAGCGATGGCCGCCCTGGTTGCGGTACAGGAAGTTCCCGGTACCCGGCGCCTTGTCGACCGCATACCGTGTGCTTATCGAGGTGACGAACCAGTCGAGCCTGCCGTCGTTGTCGAGATCCGCTGCCGTTGCGCCCATGCCGTTGGCGTCCAGCCCGGTTTGCGATTGCTCGGTGATGTCGGTGAAGCCGCCGCCGCCGTCGTTGCGGAGGTAGCTGCTGGTGAAGTAGTCGGCGGCCCACAGCAGCTCGGGGTAGCGGTCGCCATCCATGTCGGCGAACAGCGGCGTATACCCCATCGGAGCACGCTTGCCACCGAATGGCAGCAGCGCGGTCACGTTCTGGAACGTCCCGTCGCCGTTGTTCCGGAACAGCGCGTTGCCCCCCTCGCCGTAGAACCACGAGGCCACGGCCAGGTCCAGGTCGCCGTCGAGGTCGTAGTCGCCGAAGCTGGCCCCGGTGCCGGTCGGCTGCTTGAGGCTGGTGGTGGCCACCCCCGCGCGGGCGGCGATGTCGGTGAACGTGCCGTCGCCGTTGTTGCGGTAGAGGAGGTGGTTGCCGGGCATGGTAAAGCGCTGGTCTACCGAGCCATAGCTGATGACGAAGATGTCGAGCCAACCGTCGCCGTCCACGTCCCCCACGGCCGCGCCGTAGCCGTGATGGCGGACCGCGATGCCGGCCTCGGCGGCGCGATCGGTGAACGTGCCGTCGCCGTTGTTCATGTACAGCCGGTCGGGCGAGGTGCCGCCGGACGGCACGAACAGGTCCTGCCAACCGTCCCGGTCGAAGTCGCCGACGGCGCCGCCGGCACTGGTCACGGAGTGCCCATGGATGGTAGGGGTGTGCGGCCATCGGAGTCCGCTCTGCTCGGGGCACAGCGCCGGCTCGCCGGCGCACGTGGCCAGCACGATGGCGTTGGGCACCGCGCCGACGTGGCCGGCGCGCTCGGTAGCTGCACCACCGTCGAGTCGCAGCGCCGCCCGCTCCGGCCCCAGCAGCGCCCCCACCAGCAGCACCGCGCATCCCCCGAGCACGGCGATGGCCCAGGTGCCGCCGGCGTACACGGCGACGCCGCGCCGACCGAGGGCCTTGGCAAGCGCGAGGAAGGTGACCGGCCCGGCGGCGGCGGCGGCGAACAGCAGGGCCGCGGCCGGCGCCGTGCCGGCGCCGAGGATCAGCAGCAGCGCGACGAGCGGGATCTCGAACAGCAACGGCACGTTGATCAGCACCCCGAGCGTCGCCGCAATGAGGATCCCCAGCAGGCTGTCGCCGAGGTAGGCGGTAACGGTCTGTGGCTGCAGCGCCTGGATCGCCGCGCCGCTGGCGAAGCCGGCCACGATCATGAGCGGCAACATGCGCCGCACCAGCCGGACGAACGAGCGCAGCCACGCCGCGCCGCCGGTGCGCAGCACCTCCGACCAGGTCGCCGCCTCCGCTGCCACCACCGGTAGCTCGCACGCGACCTCGGCGCCGGCGCGGTCGTCCAGGCGCGCGCCGCGCCGACGCACCGCCCACGCGACCAGGGGCCCCAGCGACAGCGCGGCGACCAGCCCGAGAACGAGCCGGCTCGCCCCGAGCAGGGGCGTGAACACCACGGCGATCATCAGCAGCGACGGCACGTTCAGCGTGGCCGATCCGTGCACCAGCGCGAGCGCGCCCTCCACTCCCATGCCGCCGCGCCGCAGCGTGCTGGACACCGGAGCGATGCAGGCCGAACAGAGGTTGAGCACGGGACCGAGACCGACGCCCTTCAGGATGCGCCGCCAGCGCCCGGGTCCAGCGGCCGCGGTAGCGGGGCCTGCACGCACCGTCACGTCGGCGACCAGGAACGCCTCGGCGATGGCGGCGGCCGCAAACGCGAACAACATCCCGACGGCAACGAGCTGCAGGTAGGTCACGGAGAATCGCCACCAACGGTCGAGGAAGCCACTCCGTTCGCCCGCCCGCTCGGGATCTTCGATGCAGAACCCCTGAAAACACTGCGCGGTGGGGGCGAGCGCGGCGCGCAGATCCTCGCGCACCGTATCCAGCTTGGGGAGCCGGTTCAGCGCCGCAAACGGCACCAGGATGACCAGCAGCAGCGCGACGCCCGCGACGCGGCGCTTGGCGGCGGCGCCGGCAAGCAACGGACGAGACCTGATCGCCGCGATCTGCATCGATGCGCACAGTAGCACGGACGAAACACGCCGGCAATTCGGCGAAATCGAGCGGTACGCTAGCTGGCGATCACTTCGACTTCGTAGGCGTCGAAGGCCGGATCCGCGGTCATGATGGGGATGTCCAGGACCATCGCCTGCGCGATGAGAAGCCGGTCGAACGGATCGCGATGGTGGTAAGGCAATTCCGCGGTCTTCAACGCATGCGAGTGCTCAATGGGGAGCGGCTCGATCCGATCGCGTTGCAGGCGAGCGGGAATGAACTCCTCCGGATGCTCGGGGAGGTCGAGCTTTCCGAGCGAGTACTTGATCGCAATCTCCCATGATGATGCTGCCGACAGCAGGATCCTTGTCCCGGCTTCGTTCAGGAGGCTCAAGGCCGGCGCTCGCAGTCTCCCGGGCTCGGTCAACCACCAGAGCCAGCAATGGGTGTCGATCAGCAGCGTCACTGGTAGAACGACTCGATTGCTTCGTCCGGGAGCGGCGCGTTGAAGTCATCGGGAACGGTGAACAGGCCGCGGTCTCGTCCGGCAACGCGTGCTCGGCCCTGTTCCTGGTACGGAGTGAGCCGGGCGATCGGCGTGCCGGCCCTGGCGATGACGATCTGCTCGCCAACGGCTACCCGCTTCAGCAGCCGCGAGAGATGGGTCTTTGCCTCGTGTATGTTCACCGTGGTCACCATGACAGAGTAGACTTAGTCCGTTGACTAGTCAAGTACGGGCCCGGCGGAACGCAGCCGTGGATTTGACTCAGGTCTGGCAGCCAGCCTCTCGTTCGTCCCATCGGCGCTGTCGGCAACACCGGTTGACGAGGCGTCGAGGACGCGGCATGAAGCTCAAATGAACCACGCGGAGCGGAGTAGTGGCGCTTATCCGGTCTACGCGGGCGCGGGGGGGCGCGGGGTAGCCAATCGACCGTGGACGGTGTATTGGTAGAGGATCAGGAATCATGGCTTCGACGACCAGAGGGACGGTGAGCGCCGCGGCCGGCGAGTTCCGGCCGATGGCGGAGGTGCGGCGCGACTTTCGGGTCAAGTGGTACCGTTCGCCGGTGGAGCCGGCGCTGCTGCGCGAGCTGATGCGGCGCAGCGACTGGCGCGGCGGCCTGCACAGCATCGGTCACCTGCTGCTGTGGGGCGCCACCGGCGGCCTGGTCTGGTGGCTGTTCGCGTCGCAGTTGTGGCCGCTGTTTGCGCTGGCGCTGATGGCGCACGGGGTGGTGGGATCGTTCTTCAAGGGCGCGGCGATCCACGAGCTCGGACACGGCACCGTGTTCCGGACCAAGTGGCTGAACGGGCTGTTCACGCGCGTGTTCTGCTTGTTCGGGTTCGTCAACATCTACGACTTCAAGGTGAGTCACAGCTACCACCACCGCTACACCCTGCACCCGGAGGGCGACCGAGAGGTGGTGCTGCCGCAGAACCCCACCTGGCGGTTCCTCTATCTGCTGCAGTTGTGCACGGTCAACATCACCGGCGGCTACCAGTCCGCCGGGCTGTGGCCGGTGCTGCGCCTGCACGTGATCACCGCGCTGAACCGCTACCCGGCCGCCACCGGCGCCGGCGGCGACTGGGACGGCGAGTGGATGCGGGCGATCTACCGCGACGCGCCGGCCATGCGGCGCCGGGCGGTGTGGGCGGCGCGCTTCATCCTGCTCTCGCTGGCGGCGGCGGTCGCCGTCCCCATCGCCCTGGGCGTACCGATCCTGGCCCTGCTGCTGACCGCGCACCTGGCCATCGGCCACTGGCTGCGCTGGCTGGTGGGCGGGCCGATGCACGCCGGCCTGCGCGACAACGTGCCCGACTTCCGCCTGTGCGTGCGCAGCAACACCCTCGACCCGATCTCGCAGTTCCTGTACTGGGGCATGAACTGGCACACCGAACACCACATGTACGCCGGCGTACCGTGCTACAACCTCGCCCGCCTGTACCGGGTGATCCGCGACGACGTGCCGGCGCCGCGCACGCTGCTCGGCTCGTGGCGCGAGATCCTGGCCATCTGGAAGCGGCAGCAGCAGGAACCCGGCTACCAGTACGACACGCCCCTGCCGCCCACCGCATACCCGCCGGTGCTGTCGCAGGACGACCTGCCGCAACGCTCCGCCGCCGCGCGCGCCCGTGCCGCCGCCCTCGACTCCGCCGGCGACCCGCTCGCCACGGTAGCCCCCTCCGGCCCCCGCTGACCGCCTCGCGCTGACGCCGCTCTCCGCCAGCCGGATCCGGTCAGTCGTGGCGGAGGGCTTCGACCGGGGGCAGGCGGGCGGCGCGGCTGGCGGGGTAGAGGCCGAATACCAGGCCGGTGCCGAACGACAGCAGGAACGCCAGCCGGATCGTCGGCCACGACACCAGGCCGGGCCAGCCGGTGGCCTCGGCGATCACCGAGACGACGGCAGCCGCCAGGCCGACGCCGGCCAGACCGCCGCCGCCGCACACCAGCACCGCCTCCACCATGAACTGGTTGAGGATCGCGGCCGGCTGCGCGCCGAGCGCCTTGCGGGTGCCGATCTCGCGGGTGCGCTCGCGCACCGACACCAGCATGATGTTCATCACTCCGATGCCGGCCACCACCAGCGAGATGATCCCCAGCACGGAGACCAGCGCGGTGATCGTGCCGGTGGAGGACTCGATGGTGGACAGAAGCTGCGCCCAGTCGTGCACCACGAACTTGTGATGGATGCCGTCGAAACGGCCGTGGTTGGCGTCCAGGATCGCCACGATCTGCTGTTTCGCCGCCTCGATCGCCCGCAGGCTGACCGCTTCGCCCCACAGGATCGACACCACGTCGTCGAATCGGGTGACGCGCTCCAGGGTCGAGATTGGCACGAACACGCGGTCATCGACGGTGAACTCCTCGCCCACTTCGAGCAACGAGTCCTCCTCGGGAGCAAGGACGCCGATCACCTCCAGCTCGAACCAGTCTTCGATCGAAATCAACTTGCCGAGAGCCTCCTGTTCGGGGAACAGGTCGGCGGCGACGTCCGCCCCGAGTACCGCCACCTTGCGCTGCAGGCGGTCGTCCTCGGGGTGCAGGAAACGTCCGCGCGCCAGGCGCGTGGAAGAGTTCACCGCCAGGAAATAGTGCAGGGTGCCGAATATCTCCACCTCGCGGGCGCGGCCGGCGCGGCGGGCGGAGAAGCCGCTCCAGTTGGCCTGCGGGGTCACCGCCCGCACCGCGTCCGCCCCGGCGTTGATCTGTGCGATGTCCTCGCGCGTGATCGACGGCCATTCGTAGCGGCCGTCGCTGGCCTCGATTACCTGGTAGTTGGGCAGCACCATCAGCGAGCCGGCGCCGAAGCGCGAAATCGCGTCGCGTACCACCAGCTTGGCGCCGTCGCCGAGACCGACGATAGCGATCACCGAGCCGACGCCGATGGTGATGCCGAGCAGTGCCAGGCTGGCGCGAAATCGATTGTCCGCGACCGCTGCCAGCGCGGCCATGATCAGGGCTCCGATACCCACCGGTGCGCTCAGTTGCGGCTCAGGGCGACCACCGGCGGCAGCCGCGCCGCCTTGGTTGCCGGGTAGACGCCGAAGAACAGGCCGGTGGCCACCGCCACGCCCAGGCCGACGGCGGCCACCTCGGGCAGGATCAGGTTCCAGCCCAGCGCCAGCGCCACCGCCAGCGTGCCGCCGAACCCCAGCACCACGCCGCATACCCCGCCCAGCAGGCAGATCACCATCGACTCGATCAGGAACTGGCCCAGAATGTCGCCGTCGCGGGCGCCCACCGCCTTGCGCAGGCCGATCTCGACGGTGCGCTCGCTGACGCTCACCAGCATGATGTTCATGATTCCCAGGCCGCCGACCAGCAGCGAGATGCCTGCCACCAGGGTCACCACCATGCTGATCACGCGCAGCACCTCCGCTTCGGTCTCAAGCCGTGCCTGGTCGGTTTCCACCACGAACGGCCGCACCGACGGCGAACCGGGCAGCACGCGGTCGAGGAAGCGCTGCACGAGTGTCATCGATTCGCCGAGCCGCGCGGCGTCGCGCGCACGCAGCGTCACGTCGGGCACGTGCGGGCCGATGCCCGGATCCCACCGGTAGATGCTGCGATACAGTTCGTGTGGCAGGTAGCAGGTGCGGTCGTCGGAACCGTCGCCGGCGGCGCGGAAATCCGCCGCCATCACGCCGACTACCTGGAGCTGCAGCCCGCCGGCGCTCACCACGCTGCCAAGCGCTCGTTCGGCGTCGTCGAACAGCCCGTGCGCGACGCGGTCGCCGAGCACGATCACCTTGCGCCGTTGCGACACCTCTTCCGGTTCGAGAAAGCGCCCCGCCTGCACCGGCAGCGGCCACAGTTCCGAGTACTGCGCACCGACGCCGAACAACGACGCCTGCACCTGCTTGTCGCGGAAGCGCAGCTCGGCGCCGCCGCGCAGGATCGGACTCACCCAACTGGTGTCGGCGACCAGCTCGGATATCGCCTCCAGGTGCTCGATACGCAGGTGCTGGTCGCGGCGACCGTCTTCCGATCCGCCTTCCTCCGCCTCGATCCAGTACAGCGCGCCGCCGAGCGCTGCCAGGTCGCCCATGATCGCGCGCCGGCCCATGATCCCGATCGCCATCACCGCGATTACCGAGGCGACGCCGATCACGATGCTGAGGATGGTCAGCGCGGTGCGCAGCTTGTTGTGGCGCACGGTGTCGAACGCCTCGCGCAGTCCCTCGGTGACGCGCATGGTGCTTCCTGACGCCTCCCGCTAATCGGCCGGCGCCGCCGTGCGCGCCTCGTCGCCGGTCACGCGTCCATCGCGCAGGTGGATGACGCGGCCGGCGTAGGCGGCGACGTCGGCCTCGTGGGTGACCAGGATGATGGTGGCGCCGGCGTCGTGCAGGTCGGCCAGCAGGTCCATGATCTCGCTGCCGGTGGTGGTGTCCAGGTTGCCGGTGGGCTCGTCGGCGAACACGATGGAGGGGTTGTTGACCAGGGCGCGGGCGATGGCGACGCGTTGCCGCTGGCCGCCGGAGAGCTGGTTGGGGCGGTGCCGCGTGCGGTCGGCCAAGCCGACGCGCACCAGGGCCGCAGTGGCTCGCCGTTGGCGTGCGCCGCGCGCCACGCCGGCATAGACCAGCGGCAGCTCGACGTTGCGCAGGGCGGTCATGCGCGGCAGCAGGTTGAAGGTCTGGAACACGAAGCCGATGCGCGCGTTGCGCACCTGCGCCAATTCCCGGTCGCTCATGCGCGCCACGTCGATGCCATCGAGGGTGTAGCGGCCGCCGCTGGGGCGGTCCAGGCAGCCGATGATATTCATCAGCGTCGACTTGCCGGAGCCGGACGGCCCCATCACCGCGATGAATTCGCGCGCGCCGATCTCCAGGTCGACCCCGGCGAGGGCGTTCACCGTCACGTCTTCGCCCATGTGGTATTCCTTGGTGATCCCGGCGAGCCGAATCACTGCTCGTCGTCCTGCCGCCGGCCGAACCGCCCACCACTCTCGTCGTCCTCCTTGCCGTCAAGGTCGCCGCTGTCCCGGCTGACCAGCAGCCCGTCGCGCAGCAGTGACAGGTTGCCCACCACCACCAGCTCACCCTTCTCCACTCCCGCGGTCACCTCCACGTCGCTGACGCTCGATGCGCCCAACTCCACTTCGCGCCGCTCCAGCCGGTACAAGCGCGGTGCCGGACCGGTGGCACCGCCGGTATCAGCGACACCGCCGGTTGCGCCGACATCGCCGGTTGCGGTGCCGGGGCCGGCGGCAGCGCCGCGGTCGCCGCTCTCGGGCGCGTCGGCTGCGGGGCCGGTCTCGGACGCACCGCCGGCGTCCGCACCGGCCGCGCCCGCGGCTTCGGCGGCGTCGGGTACCGCCACGAACGCCACGCTGCCGCCCGGACGCTCCAGCAGCGCGGCAAACGGCACCACCGTCACGTCGCGCTTCAACTCCGCCTCGATGCGCGCGCGGCAGGATGCGCCGGCGCGCAACACCGCGCCCGCGGGCAGGCCGCTCTGGTCCACCTCCACGTCCACCGCGACCCGGTGGTCGGTCATCGCGGGCGGGATGAGCGCGATACGGCCGGCAAGCTCGACGTCGCGCACGCTGTCGGTGGTCAGCACCACCTCCTGACCCACCTGCAGCTTGCCGATATCCACCTCGTCGATCTGCACCTCGGCCAGGATGTCGTCCAGGGTGGCGACGGTCGCAACCGCCGCTCCGGGAGCCAAGTGATTGCCGAGTGTCGCCTCCAGTGCGGTCAGGGTACCGGCCAGCGGGGCGGCCAGGATCGCTTGCTCCAGGTCGTGCGCCGCCTGCTGCGCCGCAAGCCGAGCCTGGAGCACGCCGGCGTCCGCCGCGACGATGGCGCCGTCGTCCGCCGGGTCGAGCGCCGGCTGCGCGCCGGGCTCGCGTCCGGCGCCGAGGTTGAGCTGCTCGCGCGCACCGCGGAGCGCTTCGGCGGCATCGCGCTCGGCATGCAGCGCCGCATCCACCTGCGCCTGCGTCGCGCCGCCGGCTGCATGCAGCTTTCGGTCGCGCTCCAGGGCATCGCGCGCCCGCTGCCAGCCCGCCTCGGCGGCGCGCAGGTTGGAGCGCAGCGTAAGCAGATTGCCGCGTACGCCGTCCTCGGCGTCCTGCCGCGCCGCCTCGGCGCGCCGCAGTGCGAGTCGCAGCTCACGGTCGTCGAGCGCCACCAGCTCCTGACCCTCGCTGACGGCGTCACCTACCGCGGCGTGAATCGCCACGGCGCGGCCGCCCGTTTCGCTGAGCACCGTGACGCTGCGCCGCGGCCGGAACGTGCAGCTCCCTACCACGCGCGCCCGCAGGGTGGCGGTGCGCGCAGCCTCCACCGTCACCGGGACGGCGTCCGCCGCCGGGTCGCCGGCGAACAACCGCCACAGCGCGGCACCGGCGCCGAGCAGCACCACGACAGCGATGCCCGCCCGCAGCAGGCGGGTGGTACGCCGCTTCATGCCAGCAGCGCCCAGCGGCCGCCCGCCACGGTGTCGAACAGCGTCCACAGCGCGGCGATCACCGCGGTCAGCACCAGGGCGCGCAGCGCCGGCAGGCGCAGCAGCGCGGCGGCGCCGGAGGCGAGCACGGCCAGCGCCCACAGGCCGAACGGGTCGGTGAGCAACACGGCGGCTCGCTCGACGACGCCGGCTGGTGCGTCAGCCAGCGCCGCCAGATCGAAGCGTACCGTTGCGCGCTCGCGGTAGGTCGCGACCGTGGTGGCACCGGCAGCGGCGGCGGCCGGGTCGACCGCCGCCAGGGTCACGGCGCCCGAAGCCAGCCGGCGCAGGGCCAGCGGGGCGAATGCCACCGCGACCAGTCTGATGGAGGCACGCGGGCGGCCCGGGCTGCGCGGTTCCTCGCCGCCGAGGAATTGCGCCAGCACGAGCAGCGCCAACCACGTGAGGACGACGGCGGCCGGCAGAACGAGGCCCGAGAGCAGGACCGCAACGGTCTTGGCAACGGGGCCGGTGGGAGCGGTGAGCCGGCGGTAGGCCGCCGCCCGCCGCCGGTCCACCTCCTCAGGCTCCGCAAACGAGGTGCTGCGCTGCTCGGCCACGTGCAGCGACTCCACCAGGGCGATCCGCCGCAATTCGGGTCCGCTCGTCCGCCACAGGATCATCGTTTCGCCGGCAACCACGGATGCCAGCTCCAGGGCCAGCAATGCAAACAGCGAGACCCCGGAAGCCACCCGAAACGCAAAAGCCCGGTCCGGAGCGAACAGCGCACTCGCTGCACCGGTCAGAAACCGCATGCGCCTACCGGCGACCGCCCTACGCCTTTCGACACCTTCCGCATCAAGACCACCGCGGCAGTGTCGCCACTCCCCTCAATAAAATCAACATCTGCCTTTATTCTTTTAAGGGTCCGTCCCCGTCGCTACCAGCGGCCACCCTCAGCAAAGTTTCGCAAAGCACACCATTGCCCGCTGCAGGCTCGGCGACCTGTCGGCCGCTCGCAACGGGTTCCACCTCTCGCGGGCATACTCGCTCATCAGCAACGTGTACTCGGGTCCGACCCTGCGAGAGTCCCCTTCCGCGGGTACGAGTCCCTCCCGCACCGCCCGGCTCGGCGCTACTTCCATTTCAGAAGTCGAATGACAATTGGTGGACGTCCTTCGGCGCCGCCCGCGGCATTATTGCCTCGCCGGGTGTGAGGTCTCCCTCAACCAGCGACCGTACGTCGTCCAGGTCTGCCGCGCACAACACGTTCGTGCCCTCCTCTCCCGGTACCAGCAGATACACTTCGGCCAAGTCAATCCCTTTGTCTCCGAGCAGCGCAGCCGAGTGGGTGGTCACCAGCACCTGGCGGCCGGACTTGCGGTTCATGCGAGCCATCAAGGTTGCCAAGCGCGAAACCAGGGCGTCATGCAAACTCAGCTCCGGCTCCTCCAACAACAGCGGCCCGCCACTCTCCGCCAGCGCCCAGAACAGTCCCAACAGCCGTAGAGTACCATCAGAGAATGCCGCCTCGCTCTGCTTGGCGCCGTGCGCGCGCCAGAAAGCCTGATTCTCGCTGACCTGTTCGAGATGGGTCTGAGTGAGGCGCTCCGCATCCTGCCGATCTCGCTTGTCTGGTCTGTCAACGATGGCCTTGCCATCCAGACGCACGCACTCGCGCTCAACGACCGGGCGGTGCCGGTTCGGATGATTGCGGAAGTGCAACTCGTACGACCACTTGGCGCTGCCGTCGCGCGGCCCCACGTCGACGGCGATTCGGACGCCCGGAAACTGCCGGGCATGGAGGGACCGCACCTCACGCATGCCGCCGCGCAACGCCACCGCTTCGTCGAGTCCCGACCCGGCAACGTCGCGCAAGAAACGGAGCGCATCCAAAATATTCGACTTGCCGGAGGCGTTAGGACCGACGAAGAAAGTGCGACCGCGCAGCTTGATCTCCGTCTGCCGACTGAAGTTACGCCACGCCTCCATCCCCACGCGGGTGACATTCCAGCGGCGAAAGTCGATCCGATCCGCCATGGATCGACCTTACCAACCGGACCTGGTAGGGGCAACCGAAGATGAGCAACCCTGATCTCGCGTTACGCCCCGTAGACGGCCCTGCGTCGTGCTGCGTGCTTCCACACGCGTAGCTGCGATCAATGTCGGCGGCTTCGCTTGCCGTTCAGGAGCGAGCCGAGCGGGGTGTAGCGGACGAGGTACCGGTAGCTCGCCAGACCCACCGCCGTGGTGACGATGCTGGCGGCCAGAAACTTCAGTCCGGCGCCCCAGGCGAACCCGGTCAACGCGGTGAGACGTCCGGACCGGTCGAGGTGCGCGAGCCAGAAGGTGAGCCATGCGACGACCGGCAGGTGCATCAGGTAGATCCAGTAGGACGCGTCTGCCGTCCACCGCACCCACGGCTGCGGCGCCCTCAACAGCGCCTCGCAACTGCCCACCAGCGCCAGCGTCAGCAGCACCACCGCGCAGCCTTGCGCGAGCACCTCCACGAGTGCCAGCGTAGCGGCCACGCCGCTCGAACCGGCGCCGTCCGCAACTTGCAGAGCACCGAGCATGGCCAGGTGCAGGGCGTAGACGGCGAACGCCGACGCCCACAGGACGGCCAGGACTCCATGGTGCGTCAGGTTCCGGATCGACGCGCGCCGGGTCCACAGCCCGTAGCCGTAGAAGAAGAAGAGCGCTCCGTACAGCAGGTCGGGGACATTGGGCGGAAAGATCGGTTTCGACTCGTCGCCGCCGCGCCACGCAAGCAGGAGCGCCGCCGCCGCCATCAGCGCCAGCGGCGCTCGCGCGTACACGGCGGCGACCGAGCGCCGCGCCAACGACGCAACGGGCGGCACGGTGCGGACAGCCAGACCAAGCCGGGTCGCACCGACACGGCGCAGCACGAGCAGCACTGCATACATGATCAGCAGGTGCCAGAGGAACCAGAGGTGCGCCAGCGGGGTGGGTTGTGAGGCAAAATACGGCCACTTGAGCGGATCGAGCACGCCGAGGTCGACCGCGTATTCTCCCTTCCAGCCGTAGTTCCACAACACCGGCAGGATCAGCGCCATCACGACGGTGAACAAGACAAGCGGCACGGCGATGCGCCGCAACCGGTCGCGTATGAAGGCTGCGATGGAGCGGCGCTCCAGCACCAGGTGCGCGAAGAAGCCGGCCAGCAGGAAGAACACCGGCATGCGCCACAGGTGGATGAAGTCGAACAACACCAGCAGCGCCAGCGACTGGTCGTCGTCCGCCGGCCACATCAGCTCGATGTCGGCAATCCGTGCGAAGTACGGCAGCGTCGCGTGCAGCACGATGCCGAGCAGCATGGCCAGAGCGCGCAGCCCGTCCAACCCGTGGTACCTGGCCGGTACGTCCCGCGCGCTGTCCCGCGGAGTCCGGGAGTCCGCCGCCAGGGGTGTGGTCACGTCAGCCGTCGGCCGGCCGGCGGGCGCCCGGATCGGCGGGCGGCGCCTCGGGAATCGGACGACCGTGGGGATCGGTGGCGCCGGCGCCGCGGGCCAGGTCGGCGCGCATGCCGGCCGAGGTCACGTGCTCCAACTGGTGGGCGGCGAAGTGCACCTCGCCGACATCCGTGTCGCCCTCGGCGAACAGGTAGCTTTCCCACAGCCGGTGGCTGCGCAGCAGCCCGGTCGCCAGCCGGCGCCCTGCGGCGGTGAGCCGGTAGCCGTCGCCGGCGCGCCGCACCCGGCCGCGCATGCGCTCGGCCAGCAACGCCAAGGTACGGTCGACGCGCGTCGAGCGGCCGGCGATGCGCGAGGACTCTTCGCGCACCAGGTCACGACCGCGGGCGCCGGGACTGTCGCGCTCTTCGCCGCGCAACAGTTCCACCAACAGGTCCTCGCGGCCCACGCCGACCGCAACCCGAACGCGGTGCAGCACGCGCGCGGCCAGTCCGCGTTGCGGGGCTGCCACGAGTGCAACCGCCACCACCACGCCGGCGGTCACCGTCATCATCCCGGCGGTGCTGGTGTCGGAGAGTCCGAACCAGCGCGGCACGGTAATGGCGCCCAGGTGGCCGCCGACGGCGCACACCAGCGCCACCGCCTGGCCGAACAGCAGCAGCGACCACAGCCGCCTGGTGAACAGGCCGGCGACCACGCCGGGCACGATCAGCATGGCGATCACCAGGATGCTGCCGACGCTCTCGAACGCGGCCACGATGGTCACCGCCACCATCACCATCAACGCGTAGTGGATGAGCCGGGCGTTGAAGCCGATGGCGCGTGCGAACTCGCCGTCGAACGAGGTGAGGTTGAGCTCCTTGTACAGCAGCAGCACGAAGGCGACGTCGGCCGCGAACACCGGGCCGAGGATCAACAGCGCGCGCGGAAGCCGGACGCCGCCGACCGCAACGTCGTTCAGCGGCGCCAACTCCACGGCGCCGTAGAACACGGTGTGCACGTCGATGTGCACCGCATCCGCACTGCGCACGATCAGGATGAGGCCGAGCGCGAACATGGTGGTGAACACCACGCCCATCGCTGCGCCGCGGTCGACGTTGCCGGCCTGGTGGATGAGCTGCGTGAACGCCGCGGTGAGCACGCCGGCGAGCGCCGCCCCCGCCAGGATGACCGCGGTGTCGCGGCTCAGCGTGACCAGGAAGGCGGCGGCGATGCCCGGCAGCACGGCGTGGCTGATGGCATCGCCCATCATGCTCATGCGGCGCAGCACCAGGAAGCTGCCGATCAACGCGCACGCCATGGCGCCGACCGCCGCAACCACCACGATGCCGGTGTCCAGAGCGGTCCAGGTCATGACGGGCGCGTCAACCCTGCCGGCGCTCCGGCGGCAACCCCGGGGAGCGGCGGCGCAGCGCCGGCCAACTCGTGCGGGCTGGCGGCCACGGCGGCGCGGTCGCTCTGCCGGTCGAGCTGCTCCTCCAGTTCCGCGACCAGTTCCGGACCGAGCACGTGCTCGATGCGGTCGGCGCCGCGGTCCACGCGGCTGGTGGCCACGTCCGCATACCGGATCAGGTAGAGCTCCCACAGCCGATGGTTGCGCACTACCTGGAGCGCCCGTTCGGCACCGGCGGCGGACAGCCGCAGATCCTGCCGCGTCGCGCTCTCCGGGCGCAGCCAGCCTTCGCGGCGGGCACCGCGCAGCGCGGACACCAGCTCGGCCCGGCTCCAGCCGCGCCGACGCGCAAGCTGCCCGCGGCTCACGGGCATGGCAGCCAGTTCGCGCACTCCGGGCATGGCCCCGAGCTGACCCTCCAACTGCTCGAACAGCGCGCGCAGCAGGTGCTCGCGCCGGATGCGGCGGTCGCCGCGATGCCGCTCCACGAGCACGCGCAGCAGGCCGCGGCGGGTTCCGAACAGCACGCTGATCATGAACCCGACCGAGGTGGTGACCACGATCACCGCACCCGCCGGAAGGCGCGGCACAAGGGCCGACAGTCCGGCGCCGACGAATCCGCCCGACGCGCCGAGCAGCGCGGCCAGGACCGTCATCGCACGCAGGTCGTGGGTCCAGAAGCGCGCCGCGGCAGCCGGGGTTATCAACAGGGCGACGATCAGGATCAGCCCCACCGCCTGCAGTCCGATCACCGTGACCGCGACCACCAGGGCGAGCATCAGTGCGTCCAGGAACGCCACCGGAAAGCCCTGCGTCGCCGCGTAGGGAGCGTCGAAGCAAAGCAGGTTCAACTCCTTGAACAGCAGCACCGCGGCGACTACCAGGACCAGCGAGATGACGGCTATCAACAACGCGTCGGCGGACAACATCGAGGCGGTCTTGCCGTAAATGAAGGAGTCCAGGCCGGCGGCGGAGCCGCGGCGCATCTGCTGGATCAACCCGAGCAGCGCTACGCCGATGCCGAACGACACCGACAGCACGACGCCCAGGGCCGCATCCTCGTGCAGACGCAACACGCTGCGCAGGGTCAGGACGGCGCCGACGGCGACCAGGCCGCCGGCCGCGGCGCCAAGCAGCAGACCCGGAAACCACTTGCCGGTGCCACCGAGCGCGACCATCACCAGCCATGCCGCGGCGATGCCGGGCAGCGTGGCGTGGCTGACCGCGTCCGACACCAGCGCGCGCTTGCGCAGCAGGGTAAAGGTGCCGACGATGCCCGCCGCCATCCCGAGCAGGGCGACGCCCAGCACCACCACGCGCGTGTTGAAGTCGCTCAGGAGCAGCACCCGCACCACCTGCTCCCAGGAGGGCAGGTAGCTCACCCGTCGCGTCCCCGCCCGCCCGGGCCCCGTCCGAGGGCGTCCACCGCCCGGTCGAGCAGCGTGAGCCGTCCGCCGTAGGTCTTCTGCAGGTTGTCGTCGGTGAACACCTCCGCCACCGGTCCGTGCGCCACCACGCGCAGATTCAGCATCAGCAGGTCGTCGAAGTAGCTGCTCACGGTCTGCAGGTCGTGGTGCACCACGAACACGCTCTTGCCGGCGCGTCGCAGGCGCTGCAGCAACTCGACGATGGCGCGCTCGGTGGCGGCGTCGACACCGGCGAACGGCTCGTCCATGAAGTAGATCTGCGCATCCTGAGCCAGCGCCCGCGCCAGGAACAACCGCTGCTGCTGTCCGCCGGACAGCTCCGAGATCTGCCGCCCGGCGTAGTCGGCCATGCCGACCAGGTCCATGACGGCGCGCGCCGCCTCGCGGGTGGCACGGCGCACCGGGCGCAGCCAGCCGAGCGACCGGTACAGCCCCATCGCCACCAGCTCGAGGGCACTCACCGGGTAGTCCCAATCCACGCTCTCGCGTTGCGGGACGTAGGCCACCACGCGCCGCTGCTGGCGGTAGGGCCTGCCGTAGATGCTCACTGAGCCGGACACGCGCGGCACCAGGTCGAGCACGCCCTTCAGCAGGGTGCTCTTGCCGGCGCCGTTGGGGCCGACGATGCCGGTAATGACGCCGTCGGTCGCCGCCAGGTCCACGTCCCACAACACCGGCCGGCGCCGGTACGCGATGGTCAGGTCGCGCACCACCAGCGGACTGCGCGCGGGGCCGGACGCCGCCGCGACCGGATGGGGAGCGGTCGCCGCCTTCGGGTGGTCGCCGCCACGTTGGGCGCCCGGGCCGCCGTGACGAGGTCTGCCATCGCCACGTCGTGCCGGCTCGGCGGCGGGCCGGCCCGGATCGTCGCGCACCGCAAGCGATCCGGCAGCCGGCACACCGCTGCGGTCTCGTGCCGGCGGTGCTGCCGGAGCCTGGTCCGTGAGTCGCGACCCGGTTGTGGTGCCCGTGCCTGCGACTGCGTCGCCCTTGGCGTAGCGGAGCGACCGCGCCCGCGACGCAACCAACAGTGATCCGCGAGCGCGTACCCGCCGTAGCCTCTCATCGCCCGCCGCCAGTGGCGGGCGGGCCTGTTTCGCCGGCCCGCTCATGGCGCCGCCACCGCATGCGACAACTTGCCCTGGAAGCCGCGCTCCGGAGCATCTCCGCCCAGAGCGCGGGCCACGGTGGTGACGTTGTGGTCCAGCATGCCCACGTAGGTGCCCTCGTAGGTGCCGGGTCGGCCCATGGCGTCGGAGAACAGCTCGCCGCCCACCGCCACCTCGTGACCACGCGCCGCGGCGCCTTCGATCAACGCGCGCACGTTACGGTCTGCGATGGTGGTTTCCACGAACACCGCCCCGACCTGCCGCGTCACCAGCAGGTCCACCAGCCGGTTGATGCGGTCCAGGCCCGCCTCCGACTCGGTCGACATGCCCTGGATGCCCTGCACCTCCAGGCCGTAGGCGCGCCCGAAGTAGTTGAACGCATCGTGGGCGGTAACCAGGATGCGCTGCCGCTCGGGAATCGAGCCGATGACGTGCAGGGCGTAGTCGTGCAACTCGGCGAGCGTGGCGCGGTAGTCCGCCGCGCGCTGCCGGTAGCCCTCCCGCCCGGCGGGATCGAACTCGGCCAGCGCCCCGGTCACCGCGTCGACCGCCTGCATCCAGCCGGACACGTCCATCCACAGGTGAGGATCGTAGTGACCGGCAAACTCCTCCGGCGCGAGCAGCACCGACTCGTCCACCAGCTCGGTGACCGCGTGCACCGGGCGCCCGCCGCGTGCCACCCTGACCAGCGTATCGGTCATCTTCCCCTCCAGCAGCAGCCCGGAGTAGAACACGATGTCCGCCTCCATCAGCGCCGCCACGTCGCTGCGCGTGGGCACGTACAGGTGCGGGTCGACCCCCTCCCCGATGATCGCCGTCACCTCGCCCCGGTCACCGGCAACCTGCCGTACGATGTCGGCCACCATGCCGATGGTGGCGGCGATGCGATACGGATGGTCGGGCGAGCCCGCGCCGGCTGCGGCATCGGAAGCCGGGCTGGCCGCCTGCCCTGCCTCCGGGGCGCCGCCGCCTTCTTTGGTTGCGCCGCAGGAAACGAGCACCGCCGCCGCCAGGGTACACCCCAACAGCGCCCGTGCCCATGCCAATGTGCCGTGCTGGCCACGACTCTTCTTTCGCATTGAGAAAATCCCAATTTTGATTACTCAAAATTCAGAGTTAGAGTAATCGTGCCAGCCATCCGGGTCAAGCGAAAAGAAGCGCTTGCGCTCGGCCCCGACGGGGCTCTCGTGGTGTATGCTGCGCCCCGGCGGACGTGGCATTCTGCCGTAGCGCCGATGCAAGGGAGGATTACGATGCCGAGAGTGTTCGCTGTGGAGGCGACCATAGCCAGACCCGCGGACGAGGTGTGGCAGGCCCTGACGGACTGGAGCAGCGCCCACCGCTGGATGGCCGGCGTCGACTGGCTGAAGGCGGAGGGCGAGGCAGCCGTGGGGACGCGCATCACCTTCCGGTCCCGCGGGCAGGACCGTACCTCCACCATCGCTGCATGGCAGCCGGGCCGGTCGTTCGTCCTGCGCTCCGAGCACGGTGGCGTGACCGCCGACTACGAGTACGCCATCGAAGCATCCGGCGCCGACAGCACGCGCGTCACCCTTACCGCCGACTGCCGCATGCAGGGTCCGTGGCGGTTCCTGGCGCCGCTGATCCGAATGGCCATCCGCAAGGCCGATAGCGGCCAGCTCGCCGCCCTCAAACACCTGCTCGAAGGCTGACTACCCGCTCCCGTACAACTTGCTTGCAGGACGGTAATCCTGCGTAGCGGGGAGCCGGCGTTCGGTGACCCGGCCCCCGTGCGCCGTCAGCGCGTAGGCTCCGGCGCAGGGAGCCGCGGAGATTACGCGGCAGCCGTCGCCGGCGAACGCGACCGCGCAGTGGTTGTCGATCGCCAGACCCCGGCCGCGGGGCGTGCACGGGCCGGTCAGGCGAGCTCGATGCGGCGGCCCTCGGAGTGCAGCGCTGCCTCGTAGGTGCGCATCAGGGCGAGCGCGAACTCGAGCGAACCCTGCCGCGCCGGGCGGCCCTCCAGCACGCAGTCGCAGAAGTATCGCATCTCGTTGTAGAAGCCCTGGATGAACAGCGACTTGTTCTCCAGGGTGGCCAGGGTGTTCTGCGGCTCCCACACCACCGCGCCGGAGTCGATCCCGTCCGGGGCGAAGCTGGTGGTGCGCCCGTAGGCGAAGGGAATGCCGCGCCGCACCGTGATGCGGCTGCCGTTGTCGACGCTGACGTGCCAGTTGCCCCAGAACGCGTAGCGCTCCAGCGGCATGGTGCGCGCCGACACCAGGCTGAAGGTGCCCACCGCCCCGCTGGCGAACTCCAGCACGCAGACGCCCACCCGGGTCGGGGTGGGGTGCGCCGTCACCGCCGCGACTTCGCCGCCAACGGCAAGCATCATCGCCATCGGGTGGACGGCGTCGCCGAACGAATTGCGCAGCCCCGGGCCGGTGAGTACCTCGGCGCCGCCCTCGGGAAACTGCAGCCGGTATTCGGCGGTCATCCCCTGCAGGGGTCCGGCATCGTCGCGCGCCATGATCTCGATCACCTTGCGGGTGGCGGGCAGGAACGCCTTCTTGAATCCCACCACTGCGACGCGGTCGCCGCGGTGCTCGATCATCGTCTCCACCTGTGCCGGGTTGATCGACGGCGGCTTCTCCATCCACACGTGCACGCCCGCGTCCAGCGCCTCGCAGGCGAGCTCCGAGTGCACGCGCGGAGACACGCAGATGAACACGGCGTCCAAGTCCTCGTTGCGGTACATCTCGGCGCTGTCGGCGTAGCAGGCCGATACGCCGTACTCTGCGGCGGTGCGCTCGGCCAGCTCCAGGTTTCGGTCGCAGAACGCGGCCAGCCGCACCGGCAGAAAGTGCATCGTGGGCAGCAGGTTGCGGTAGGAGTGGGACCCCACGCCCACCACGCCGACATTGAGGCGCCGCTCGAATTCGCGCTGATAGCTCACCGTTCGCCTCCCGCGGTCTCGACGCCGCCGGCGATTTCCCTTGCGAACGCAAGGTCGCGCGCGAGCACGTCGTCGTAGGGGTACCCCGGCTTGCGCTGTCCGTGCGAGCCGTTCAGGCAGATCACCGGGCTGACGCCGTCCGCCACCACCTGCCGGGTTATCTCCCGCACCGGCCAGGAGGCGTCCTCGAGGCTCGACTTCCAGTGCAGGGCGTCGCCGCCCGCCGCCGCCTGACCGCCCTTCAAGTGGTAGTAGGCAAGCAGCGGGCGCAACTCGCCGTACACCTCCATCGTGGGGAAGGTGCCCATCTGCCACATGTTCTGCACGTCCCAGGTCAGGTTGACCGCGTCGCCGCAGTCCAACTCGGCGAAGAAGCCGGTGACCTCGTCCGGGGTCGCGAGGATGTTGGCGTGGCACTCGTTCTCGATGGTCACGCGCAGCCCCACCGCCGCCAGCCGCTCGACCGCCTCGCGGTAGCAGGCGATGACCCACGGATGCTCGGCGCGCAGCCAGGCGATGCTGTTGTCGACCTGCCCGCGCCGGGTGGTGCGCGCCGACAGCAGCCGGAACAGGTTCGGACGCAGAATCCGGGCAACCGAGATGGCGCGCTCCAGCGGCTCCAGGTGCGCCTTGCGGAACGCCGCCTCGCCCACCTCCACGTCGCCGTGGAAGAGTTGCGTGGACATGCAGTACACGGAAAGCCCGCGGGCATCGATCAGCTCCGCGGCGCAGTGGGCCTCGGCGTCGCTCAGGTCGGCCACGCGCTTGCCGAACACGGAGTCCTTCACATCGAGGTGGCGCAGCCCCCACGCCACGTGGCGGTCCAGGGCGGTCTCGAAGTCGCGGTCCGCCATCGAGTTGAGCATAGTTATCGAAGCGTGTGCCATTGTGCGCTCTCCACTGTTGCGCCGGCATTCTTGCACGGTGCCGCGACACGGTTCCAGTGGCCGCAGCCGGCTTCCCAATTGGCGCGCATCTTGCATAATGCTGCACAGGAGGATTCTCATGCACACATTTCAGCGCGCGGTGCTCGGCTTTCTGGCCATCGCCTGCGCATCGTTGCTCGGCGCAGCCGCGGTGAGCGCGGACCAGCTCGACGTCAAATTCTCGCTCGACTGGAAGTTCGAAGGTCCGGCGGCGGCCTACCTGCTGGCCGACGACAAGGGCTACTTTGCCGACGAGGGGCTGGACGTCACCATCGACACCGGCCAGGGTTCGCTGGAGGCGATTCCGCGCGTGGCCAGCGGCGTCTACCAGTTCGGCTTCGCCGACATCAACTCGTTGATCAAGTTCCACGACAAGAATCCGGACGTGGGCATCAAGGGCATTCTGATGGTGTACGACGCGCCGCCGTTCGCGATCGTGACGCTCGCCAGGACCGGCATCGAGACGCCGAAGGACCTGGAAGGGCGCATTCTCGGCGCGCCCGCTCCCGACGGCGCCTACGCGCAGTGGAAGGCGTTCGTCAAGGCGAACGGCATCGACGCCAGCAAGGTGACCATCGAGAACGTGGGCTTCCCGGTGCGCGAGCCGATGCTGGTGGCGGGCCAGGTGGATGCGATCACCGGCTTCTCGTTCTCGTCGTTCCTGAACCTCAAGTCCAAGGGCGTGGCGCCGGAGGACATCCGCGTGTTCCTGATGTCCGATTACGGCCTCGAACTGTACGGCAACACGGTCATCGTCAACCCCGAATTCGCCGCCGAGAACCCGGACGCCGTGTCCGGCTTCGTGCGCGCCATCATCAGGGGCTGGCAGGACGTGGTCGCGGATCCGGCCGCCGCCGTGAAGCACGTGCTGGATCGCAACCTGGTGGCGCGTGAGCCGGTCGAGTTGGAGCGCCTGGAGATGAGCATTGCCGACAACGTGAACACCGCCTACGTGCAGGAGCACGGGTTCGGGAGCGTCGACCTGGCGCGGCTGGCCTCTTCGATCGAGCAGATCGGCGTGACCTACGAGTTCAGCGGTACGCCGCCGGCGCCCGAGGACGTGTTCACCAACGAGTACCTGCCGGCAGCCGCGGAGCGTATGCTACAGTAGCACCGTTGTGGGTGCGGGCGACACGGGGAGCGCGCAGGCGGAAGCTTTCGTCGAGTTGCGCGATGTCAGCCTGACCTACGGCGGCGACGCGTCCGCCGCACTGGTGCTGCAGGGTCTGGACCTGCAGGTGCGGCGTGGCGAGTTCGCCGCCGTGGTCGGGCCGAGCGGGTGCGGCAAGTCGACGCTGATGAAGCTGATGTCGGGCCTGCTCCCGGCCCGCACCGGAGACACCATCGTGGCCGGTCAGGCGGTGACCGGCCCGCTGAAGATCGTCGGCATGGCGTTCCAGAACCCGACCCTGCTGCTGTGGCGGTCGACCCTGGACAACGTCCTGCTGCCGCTGGAAATCGTGCAGCCGCACCGGCGCCGGCTGCGCGCGCGGCGCGCCGCGTACGAAGCGGCCGCGGAGGAGCTGCTGGCGCTGGTGGGCCTGTCCGGCTACGGCGGCCACTACCCGTGGCAGCTCTCCGGCGGCATGCAACAGCGGGCATCGCTGTGCCGGGCGCTGATTCACGAGCCCGCGCTGCTGATGCTCGACGAGCCGTTCGCGGCGCTGGACGCGTTCACGCGCGAGGAGTTGTGGTGCGTGCTGCGCGACCTGTGGCAACGCAAGGGATTCACCGTGATCCTGGTTACCCACGACCTGCGCGAGGCGGTGTTCCTGGCCGACACCGTGCACGTGATGAGCGCACGCCCGGGCCGCATCGAGGTGACCCGGGCGATCGACCTGCCGCGCCCGCGCGAGCCCGACGACTGCTACTCGCCCGAGTTCGTCGCCATCGTGCAGGAACTGCGCGACCACATCGCACAGTTTCGGGTGATATGACTCCGGGTGACATGACCGACCGCGCCATGACCGAACCTGTCGAGGCGCAGGCCGGGGCTCCCGCTCCGCCGACGGCGGCGGGACAGGCGCGCTGGCGGGAGCGGCTGTCGCCC
This sequence comes from Spirochaetaceae bacterium, assembly GCA_028821475.1. Lineage (GTDB taxonomy): Bacteria > Spirochaetota > Spirochaetia > SZUA-6 > Bin103 > Bin103. Next base: position 40,714 of record JAPPGB010000025.1, on the reverse strand, counting down.
TGGCTGATGACGCTTGGCGGCTTCCTGCTCTGGGAGGCGGTGTGCCGGGTGTTCCGAATTCCCTCCTACGTGCTGCCGACCCCCTCCGTGATTCTCGCCACCTTCGTCGAGTTTCGCCGCGCGCTCGTGGTCAACTCGATCCAGACCCTGTGGACGACGCTGGCGGGATTCGGCATCGCGGTAGGATTCGGCCTGCTGCTCGGGCTGATCATCGGCTGGTCGAAGACCATCTACAACGGCCTCTATCCGATGATGATCGGCTTCAACTGCGTGCCCAAGGTTGCCGTGGTGCCGATCCTGGTGCTGTGGTTCGGCATCGGCTCGCCGCCGGCCATCCTGACCGCGTTCCTGATCTCGTTCTTCCCGATCGTGGTGAACGTGGCCACCGGCCTGGCGACGCTGGAGCCGGAACTGGAGGACGTGCTGCGCGCGCTCGGGGCGCACAAGCGCGACATCATGCTGAAGGTGGGCATACCGCGCGCCCTGCCCTACTTCTTCGGCTCGCTCAAGGTGGCGATCACGCTGGCGTTCGTCGGCTCGGTGGTGGCCGAGACCGTTGCCGCCAACGTCGGCATCGGCCACATGATGCTGATCGCGCAGGCCAACTTCGAGGTGCCGCTGGTGTTCGCGGGCCTGTTCGCGCTGGCCGCGGAGGGGATCGGCATGTATGCTGCCTTCGCTTGGCTCGAGCGGCGCCTCACCGGGTGGGCATTTCGCCGCGACGCCGCAGGCGCCTGATCCGCTGGCGGAGGGCGCGGTTCCCGACCGGCACACCGGCTCAGTGGAGGAGGAACGATGAGCGAGCGACGCGGCCACGGCGGCGAATACCTGCTGGAGGCGCGTGACATCGTGAAGAAGTTCGGCGACTTCACCGCCAACGACCGGATCACCCTGCGCCTTCGCCCCGGCCAGATCCACGCACTGCTGGGCGAGAACGGCGCCGGCAAGTCGACCCTGGTCAAGATCATGTACGGCGCGCTGCAGCCCACCGCCGGCAGCCTGCACTGGCGTGGGCAGCGAGTCGTCGTAGCCAACCCCGCGGCCGCCCGCCGGCTCGGCATCGCCATGGTGTTCCAGCACTTCTCGCTGTTCGAGGCGCTCACCGTGGTGGAGAACATCGCCCTCGCCCTGCGCGGCGCGTTCGACCCGGCCTCGCTCGGCGAGCGAATTGCGCGCGTGTCGCAGGAGTATGGCCTGCCGCTCGCGCCCACCGCCCTGGTCGCGGACCTGTCGGTAGGCGAGCGCCAGCGCATCGAGATCGTGCGCTGCCTGCTGCAGGAGCCCCGGCTGTTGATCATGGACGAGCCGACCTCGGTGCTCACGCCGCAGGAGGCGGATCAACTGTTCGTTACCCTGCGCCGCCTGGCCGGCGACGGCTGCGCGGTGCTGTACATCTCGCACCGCCTGGAGGAAGTAAAGCAGCTCTGCCACGACGCCACCATCCTGCGCCTCGGCAAGGTGGTGGCCGAGGTGGACCCGCAGGCCGAGACGGCCGGCTCGCTGGCCCGCCTGATGGTCGGCGCCGACGTGCACGAGGTGGACGCCGCCGGCCACACCACGGGGGGGACGCCGCTGCTGTCCGTCACCGGCCTGTCGTTGCCGGCCGCCGGCCCGTTCGGAGTTGCGCTGCGCGATGTCTCCCTGGAGGTGCGCGCCGGCGAGGTGGTGGCGATCGCCGGCGTGGCCGGCAACGGCCAGTCGGAGCTGTTCGAGGCCCTGTCCGGAGAGCGCCTCGCGCCGGCCCCGGAAACCGTCGTCATCGCCGGTCAGCGCTGCGGCACGCACGACGTCACCGCGCGCCGCAGGCTCGGCGCCGCCTTCGTGCCCGAGGAGCGGCTCGGCCACAGCGCAGTGCCCGGCTTCGAGCTCGCGGAGAACGTGCTGCTGACCCGCCACGCCTCCGACCGCGGCATGGTGCGCGCCGGTTTCGTCGACCGCCGCCTGACACGCACCACGGCGCACCGCGTGATCGAGCGGTTCGACGTGCGCACCAGCCTGGGCAATCCGCCGGCATCATCCCTGTCCGGCGGCAACCTGCAGAAGTTCGTGGTGGGACGCGAACTCGACCGCGAGCCGAAAGTGCTGGCGATCAACCAACCGACCTGGGGCGTGGACGCCGGCGCCGCGGCATTGATACGCCAGGTACTCTCCGACATGGCGCGCGCCGGCGCCGCGGTGCTGGTGATCAGCCAGGACCTCGACGAGATCTTCGCGATCGCCGACCGCATCGCCGTGATCTCGCGCGGCGAGCTGTCGGACACCTACCCCGCCGGCGCGATCGACCGCGCCCGGATCGGCCTCTTGATGGCAGGCGCCCACGAAAGCACAGGCCGGGAGGTGCCCACGTGAAGCTGTTGTTCACGCAACGCCCTCCGCCGAGCCGCCGGATCGGCCTCTTGATGGCAGGCGCCCACGAAAGCACAGGCAACCGGGAGGTCCCGGCGGACCCGGGGGTCCCGGGGGTCCCGGCGTGAAGCTGCTGTTCGAGCAGCGCCCGCAGCCGAGCCGGGTGATGACCGTGGTTTCCCCCCTACTGGCGATCCTGCTCATGGTGATCGTGGGCGCCATACTGTTCGCGGCGCGCGGCGTCGATCCGTGGCGCGGGCTGTACGTCTACTTCATCGAGCCGGTGGCCAGCCTGTGGTCGATCGAGGAGCTGGTGGTCAAGGCCACGCCGCTGGTGCTGATCGGCGTCGGGCTGGCGGTGTGCTTCCGCGCCAACGTCTGGAACATCGGCGCCGAGGGCCAGCTCACGCTCGGCGCCGTCGCCGGCGCCGCCATCCCGATCCTGGCCAACCAGTGGCAGTCGCCGCTGGCGCTGCCGCTGATGATGCTGCTCGGCATGGCCGGCGGCATCGCCTGGGCGGCGATTCCGGCGCTGCTGCGCAACCGCTTCGGCGCCAACGAGATCCTTACCAGCCTGATGCTCGTGTACGTGGCGCAGCTCCTGCTCGACTGGCTTGTGCGCGGGCCGTGGCGCGATCCGGAGGGCTACAACTTCCCGGAGTCGGTGGCGCTGGAGGGGCTCCAGCTCCTGCCGACGCTCGGCTACAGCCGGGTGCACCTGGGCGGCGCGTTCGCGGTGCTGGCGGTGCTGGTGCTGTTCCTGTTCATGGCGCGCACCCTCAAGGGGTTCGAGATCGAGGTGAGCGGCGCCGCGCCGCGCGCCAGCGGCTTCGGCGGCTTCTCGCGCCCGCGCACCGTGTGGTTCTGCCTGGTGTTGTCCGGCGGCCTGGCCGGGCTGGCGGGCATCGGCGAGATCGCCGGCCCGGTCGGGCAGCTGCAGCCGGTGATCTCGCCCGGCTACGGCTTCACCGCCATCATCGTGGCCTTCCTCGGCCGGCTCAACCCGGTCGGCGTCCTGTTCGCCGGCATCATCCTGGCGATCAGCTACCTGGGCGGCGAAGGTGCGCAGATCGAACTCGGCCTGTCCGACAAGACCGCGCAGGTGTTCCAGGGCACCCTGCTGTTCTTCATCCTCGCCAGCGACACCCTGATCCGCTACCGGGTGCGTGTGGTACAGAAATGATACCGTACCGTACCGCCGGCGAGGGTACCCTCGACCTGGCCACGCGTTCAAGGAGATCGGATCAATGCTGAAGAGCCTAAGAATCTCGAACTACCGCGCCTTCCATAAACTTGGAATTGATGAGTTGAGCCGCATCAATCTCATCAGCGGCCGCAACAACTCCGGCAAGACGACCCTGCTCGAAGCTCTCTTGCTGTTGTCTGCAGGACACCCGGAAATCACGATGCACACCGCCATCATCCGTGGGATGAAATCGGAACGTTTGCCACCGGCAGCAATTCCGTCGATCTACTGGAGGCAGATGTTTAAGTCGTTCGATTTCAGGACCCCAATAGAGATCAGCGCCAAGCACGAGTCAGGTGGATCCCTTAGCATGACGGTCGAAATGGAGCGTGACGAGATCGTGAAAACATCACTCACTGCCTCCAACGAGGTGTTACTGGGGGAGGAGCTACAGGATCCGAAGCTGCTGGCCACGATCCGTAGCGATGATGAAGATTGGCAACGACGAATTCAGGTCACGGACAAGGAAATCCACATGGAGCGCCGACATCGCCCCGTCCTTTTCCCCGCCTGGATTGTTCCCTCAGGGCTTGGGGATTTGCGCTCGGACGCCGAGTGTCTTGACGCATTGAAAAAGCAAAAACAAGCACATCGAGTAGTGGACGCGTTGCGCATTGTTGATCCCTCTCTTACCAGTCTCGAAGTCATTTCACAAACAGGATCTCCCATGATCTGGGCTGATATGGGATTGTCCGAGCTGGTTCCTCTACCGACGGTCGGAGAAGGGATGGTACGTGTCTCCCGGTTAGCGATGTGCATGGTGCTTGCGCGAGGCGGAGTATTGCTCGTGGACGAAATAGAAAATGGGATCCATCACTCAATTGCTGCCGACATATGGCGTTTCATTCTGGATGTCGTTCGGGAGTTGGACGTACAGGTATTTGCCACGACGCATAGCTACGAGTGCGTTCAAGCAGCGCAGTCTTTGCACAGCGATGATCTCATGTTACACCGGTTGGAAGCGTCGGAGGAAGGTCACCGTTGCTTCAGCTACCATCGCGAGCACATAGACACTGCCGTACGCCACAGTCTGGAGGTTCGCTGACGCGATGGCGTCTCCAAGAGAACTGAAGTCATCAACTCAACTGCTTGTCGAAGGGATCAACCCCAAAAGGGTCTTTCGTGTGTTCTGTGAGTCGTGGGGTGTATCCGATGTCGAGATCCATGATTTCGGCAACAATGAGAATCTGCGACCATATCTTGAGACTTTCGCAAGGACTGACGGATTCCGTAGGGTCAGGAATCTCGGGATCATTCGAGACGCCGAAACTTCCGCTAAATCGGCACTTGAGAGTGTCCAGAATACATTGCGTAGTGTTGGGCTCTCATATCGGTCTCTTAGGGAAAACTCGACGCCAGGGAACCCATTCGTCTCGGTGTTCGTGCTGCCCAACGGCACGGATCAGGGGAATCTGGAATCGCTACTCTGGCGAAGCATTGAGGACACGTCTGAAGCTCGGTGTGCTAACGAGTTCCTGGGGTGTCTGGATCTGGGCGACATTCGGGTTACGCGTCGAGACAAGGCACGGATACAAGCTTACTTGGCCTCGAAGTCCAAGCCGCATGGGTCGGTTGGAGTCGCAGCAGAGCGGGGGAACTGGGATGCGGAGCATGACGCCTTTGCCGAAATACGCAGGTTTCTGACGAATCTGCAGGGCGCACCCAGCGCACCAGAACCCGCGAGAATCGAGCCAGAGGAAGACTCCCGCGGTCCAGGAAAACGACGATGAGCGCACTGGAGGCGGTGCTGCTGACCATCATCACGGCAGCGACGCCGCTGCTGCTGGCGGCCATCGGGGAACTGGTGACGGAGCGTTCGGGGGTGCTGAACCTCGGCGTCGAGGGGATGATGATCATCGGCGCTGTGAGCGGCTTCGGCGCCGCCTACACGTTCGGCTCGGCCGTGGCCGGCGTGGCGGCGGCGATCGTGATGGGGATGGCGGTTGCGTTGCTGTTCGCGTACTTCACCCAGACGCTGGTCACCAACCAGGTCGCCACCGGGTTGGCGTTGACGCTGTTCGGGTTGGGCCTGTCCGGCATGATCGGCGAGAACTTCACCGGCCTGCCCCTGCCCGACTCCGCGAAGATGCAGCGCCTGCACCTCCCCGGGTTGTCCGACATCCCACTCATCGGTCCGGTCGTGTTCGGCCAGGATCCGCTGGTGTACGCCTCGGTGGCGATCACGGTGCTGGTGGCCTGGACGCTGGCGCGCACGCGCGTAGGGCTGGTGATCCGCGCCACCGGCGGCAACCACCACTCCGCGCACGCGCTCGGTTACCGCGTGATCGCGGTGCGCTATGCTTGCATCGCGTTCGGCGGCGCCTGCGCCGGGCTGGCCGGCGGCTACCTGTCCCTGGTGTACACGCCGCAGTGGATCGAGAACATGACCGCCGGTCGCGGCTGGATCGCCCTGGCCCTGGTGGTATTCTCCACCTGGGCGCCGCGCCGCGTCGCGATCGGCGCCTACCTGTTCGGCACGGTGTGGATCATGGGCCTGTATGCGCAGGGGGTAGGCATCGGCATCCCGCCGCAACTGCTCTCCTCGCTGCCCTACCTGGCCACGATTGCCGCGCTGGTACTGATCTCCGGCAACCGCCTGCTCACCCGGAAGAATACCCCGGCCTGCCTCGGGCTGCCGTTCGTGCCGGACCGTTAGCGTCTTGGCGGCCCGTGCCGCCACCGGCCGCCCTTCGATTCTGGACATTCTGTCACCAATAGCATCGCCGTGCGGCGCGGCTTGACCAAGCGGGATACTCGTGGTGTCATTCGTCCTGGTCCGCTCGCCGGCCCGCAGGCGCCGAGAGTTCGGCCACGACCATCTATCATCACACCAAAGGAGTGACCTCATGAGAAAGGTATTCGCACTCATCGTCAGCCTTGCGCTGCTGCTGTCGGTCTCGACCTTCGCCTTCGGCGACGAAGAACTGAAAGTCGGCTTCATCTACGTCGGCCCGATCGGCGACCACGGCTGGACCTACCAGCACCACCAGGGACTGCTGGCCGTGGAGGAGGAGTTCGGCGACCACGTGGAGACGGTGTACGTCGAGAACGTCGCCGAGGGACCCGACGCCGAGCGCGCCATCACCCGCCTCGCGCGCCAGGGCGCCGGCCTGATCTTCACCACCTCGTTCGGCTTCATGGACCCGACCGTCAAGGTGGCCGAGCGCTTTCCGGACGTGAAGTTCGAACACGCCACCGGCTACAAGCGCGCCGACAACGTGTCGATCTACTCGGCCCGCTTCTACGAGGGCCGCTACATCATCGGCCAGATCGCCGCGCAGATGTCGGAGAGCGGCGTCGCCGGCTACATCGCGTCGTTCCCGATTCCCGAGGTGGTGCGCGGCATCAACTCGTTCCTGCTCGGTGCGCAGACCATCAACCCCGACTTCAAGATCAAGGTGATCTGGGTCAACACCTGGTTCGATCCCGGCAAGGAGGCGGACGCCGCCAAGGTGCTGATCGGCCAGGGCGCCGACATCATCACCCAGCACACCGACTCCACCGCACCGCTGCAGATCGCCGAGGAGCAGGGCGTGGTCGGCTTCGGCCAGGCCTCCGACATGCACCACTTCGCCCCCAACGCGCAGCTCACCGCCATTATCGACGAGTGGGCGCCCTACTACGTTGAACGCACCCGCGCGGTGCTGGACGGTACCTGGGAGTCCACCGACACCTGGGACGGCATCGCGCCCGGCATGGTGCGCATGTCCGAGTACTTGAACATGCCCGAGGAAGTGGCCGCGCTCGCGCGCGAGACGGAAGCGGCGATCGCCTCCGGCGAACTGCACCCGTTCAAGGGCCCGATCTACAACCAGGACGGCGACATGGTGATCGGCGAGGGCGAGGTGCTCGACGACGGCACGCTGCTCGGCATGAACTGGTACGTGCAGGGCGTCGACGACAAGCTGCCCGAGTAACGCACAGACCTCCCGCTTGCGTAGGCAGACCCGCCGCGGCATCCCTCGTGGTGCCCGTGGCGGGTCTTTGCTTGCCCGGTCGGCTCAGCCGCCGAGGAACAGGCGGCCTACGCGCGGGTCGTCGAGCAGTTCGGCGCCGCTGCCGGCCAGGGCCAGGTTGCCGGCCACCAGCACGTAGCCGAGGTCGGCGAACTGCAGGCCCTTGCGCGCGTTCTGCTCTACCATGACTATGGTCTTGCGCTCGCGGTCGCGCAGGTCGACCAGGATTTCGAACACCATGTCGATGTAGCGCGGCTCCAGGCCGATCGACGGCTCGTCCACCAGCAGCACGTCGGGATCCATCACCAGGGCGCGGGAGATCTCCAGCAGGCGGCGCTCGCCGCCGGACAGCACCCGCGCCGGCTGCGCGCGGCGCTCGGCCAGGCGCGGGTAGCGCTCCAGCACCCCGGCAACGGCGGCCCGCACCGCGGCCTTGTCGCGCATCAGGAAGGCGCCCATCTGCAGGTTCTCCTCCACGGTCATGTCGGGGAACACCGAGTTGTCCTGCAGGATGTAGGCGATGCCCGCCTGCCGGAGCTTGTCGGCGGAGTGCATGCGCGTGATATCGCGGCCGTCCTTGCGGATGGTGCCGCCGGTGATCGTGTTCAGGCCGTAGATGGCGTGCAGCACGGTCGACTTGCCGGCGCCGTTGGGGCCGATCAGGCACAGCGACTGCCCGCGGCCCACCTGCAGGTCGATGCCGTGCACGATCTGCATGCGTCCGTAGCCGGCCTCCAGGCCGTCGATGCGCAGGTAGTCGTCGCCGCCGGCCAGCTCCGCCAGCCGCGCGCGCGGCACGCCCCGCTGCAGCAGCGACGCACTCTCGCGCGCCACCTGCTGCACCGAGATGGCGGCGCCGAGCTCGCCGCCGCCGTGGCCGGAAGTGGCGCCGCCCGGCGCCTCGCCGGCCATCAGGCGCCTCCCAGGTACGCCTCGACCACGCGCGGGTCGCTGCGCACGTCCGCGGGCGTCCCCGCCGCCAGCAGACGTCCGTGCGCGAGGCAGTAGATGTGGGTGGCCAGGCTCATCACCACCCGCATGTTGTGCTCGATCACCAACAGGGTGACCCCCAACTCGGCGTTGGCTCGCACCAGGCGGTCGATCATGCCGTTGATCAGGGTGGGGTTGATGCCCGCCGTGGGCTCGTCCAGCAGCAGCATCCGGGGCCGGAACATCAGCGCCATGGCGAACTCCAGCAGCTTCTGCTGCCCGAACGACAGGCGGCCGGCGCGATGGTGGCGCAGCGCGTGCAGGCCGACGAACTCCAGCAGCGCTTCCGCCCGCTCGGTGACCGCCGCCGGCACCCGGCGCAGCAGCACGCCGCCGTGCGCGGTGCGGTGCGGTGCGCTGACCTGCATGTTCTCGACGCAGCTCATGGCGCCGTACACGCGCGTCTGCTGAAACGTGCGCAGCAGTCCGAGACGGGCGATGCGCGGCACGGTCATTCGCTCGATGCGGGTGCCGTCGAACGTCACCGAACCGGCGTCCACCGGGTGGTGACCGACGATGCTGTTGAACAGGGTGGTCTTGCCGGAGCCGTTGGGGCCGATCAGGCCGTGCACGGCGCCCGCGGGGACGCTCAGGCTGATCTCGCGGTTGGCCGTCACGCCGCCGAACGACTTGCTGACCCCGTCGACCTGCAGCAGCGTGCTCATGCGCCGCGCTCCTCCGCCAGCGATGCAGCGCCGCGCCGTTCCCGGAACCAGCCCAGAATGCCGTCCGGCAGGAAAGTGACGATCACGACGATCAGCAGGCCCATGGCAACCCGGTGCCAGCCGAGCAGGAAGATCCAGAACAGCTCCTGGGTGACGTGGAACACCATCGCACCCAGTATCGGCCCCCACAGCGTGCCGCGTCCGCCCATGATTGCCATCAGGATCATCCACACCCCGAACGTGGCTCCGGAAAACGCAATGTCGAGCGGATCGATGAAACCGATGAAGTTGCCGTAGGCGCCGCCGGCCAGGGCCAGGAACAACGCCGCCACCGACCACGCCACCACCTTGGCGCGGGTGGTCGGCAGGCCCATCGCCTCCGCCTTGTCCTCGTCGTCGCGGATGGCGTTGATCAGCAGTCCGAAGCGGCAGCGGTACAGCAGTTTCAGTACTGCGAAGCAGGCGCCGGCCAGCGCCAGGAAGTAGAAGCAGAAGAATCGGTTGCGGCTGCCCAGTTGCTCCGGGAACAGCGGCGTGACCAGCCCCGACCCGGCACCGAGCCAGTCCCAGGCGCTGGCGATCTCGCCCGCCGCCACGCCCAGGCCCAGCGTGCAGATGGCGAAGTAGTGACCGCGCAGGCGCAGGATGCTGGCGCCGAGCGGCAGCGCGATCAGCACCGCCACCAGCGCCGCGCACGCCAGCCCGAGCCCCAGCCCGCCCAGGTACTGCGCCGGCGCCAGGTGCGCCGCCGCCCCGCCGGCGATGGCCGCGTAATCCTGCGCGCTGAACAACACGGCGCGCTGCACCACCGCGCTCGCGTACATGCCGGCCCCGAAGAAGACGATGTTGCCGAACGAGTTGTAGCCCATCTGCCCGCCCACCACGTCCCAGGTCAGCGCCAGCACCACCATCACCCACAGCACCGCCATCTGCGACTGCAGCCCCGGCGCGGCGAACGGTGCCGCGACCGCCGCGACGGCCAGCACCACCAGAGCCAGCCCGCGCGACCCGGCTCCCGACAGCGGGGCGCCGCGCGGCGCATCCTGCCGGGTGGTGTTCGCGGCGGAACTCATCGCTGCACCTGGCGGCGGCTCGGCAGGTAGCTGCGCCGCAGCAGGACTACCGCCAGTGGCACGTCCGGCAGTGTCGGCTTCACTTCAGTACTTGCCGTCGCCGGCCCAGGACATAGCTGCGCAGCAACAGGATCGCCACCAGCAACAAGAACACGAACGCGGTCTGGAACTCGGCGCCGAGCAGGAACCCGGTGATGTTCTCGGCGTCACCGAGGACGGCGCCCGAGACTACCACCGGCGCGATGTTGCCCAGCCCCGCCACCACCACGATCACGAACGAGCGCACCGTGTAGGTGATGCCGATGAACGGGTGCACCACCCACACCATCGCCACCAACGCGCCGGCGATGCCGCACACCGCGGCGTTGAGGGCGAAGGCGAGCGCATAGACGCGGTCGGTGCGCACGCCCATCAGGCGCGCCGCGCGCGCGTTCTGCGCGGTCGCCCGGATGGCGCGGCCGGCGCGGCTGCGGCGCAGGACCAGCAGCAGCCCCGCCGCCGCCGCCAGCGCCACCGCGAACGCCACCAGCTTGATGTTGGCCAGCACCACGCCGTCGCCGAGCAGGTAGGTGGAGCCGAGCTCGGCATTGGCGGTGCGTATGTCGGCGCCGAACACCTGGTTCATCAACTGCTGCAGCAGGATCGACAGGCCGAAGGTGGCCAGCAGCGACACGAACAGGTCGCGGTCGACCAGGCGGTACACTACCGTCCGGTAGAGCAGCCAGCCGAACGCGAACAGCACGGCGCCGGCGACCGGAATCCCGAACAGGGGATGGATGCCGAGCGTGGTCAGCCACCAGGTCAGGAACCCGCCCAGAATCACCAGCTCCCCCTGCGACACGTTGATGATGTTCATCACGCCCCACACCAGCGCCATCCCGTAGGCGGCGAGTGCGAAGATGGCGCCGACCAGCAGCCCGTCCAGGAGGAGCTGCACCGTCAACGGACCGAAGCGCGGCAGGCGGGAGCCGGACCGGCCGGCGGCCGCGGCGGCGCTGCCCGTGGGTCCGGGGCGGGGAAAGCGCAACTCGTGCGATGCCCACGCGGTCGGCGCCACCACCCGGTACTCGCCGTCCTGGATCTGGCTCAGCACCATCGGCTTGGCGATGTTCTTGCCGGTGGCGTCGAACCGGATGTTGCCGTAGAAGGTGCGCAGGTCGGTCGCCGCCAGCGCCTCGCGCACCGCCTCGGTGTCGAACGATCCGGCGCGCTGCAGCGCGTCCGCCCACACCATGACCGCGGCCGTTGACTCCGCCGCCTGGTAGGGCGGCACGTAGCCGTACTCCTGTTCGAACAGCGCGGCGTAGTCGGCGGCGCTGCCGAACAGGTCGTCGCGGTAGGTCAGGGTGGGCGCCCATTGCCCGGTGCACAGAATGCCCTCGGCGGCGTTTCCGAAGCGCTCCACGTCGGTCACCTCGGCAGACTCGCAGTGCGAGATCGCGACCATCGGCGCGGAGGCCCTCAACTCGTCGGCCTGGCGCACCAGCAGCGCTGCGCCCTTGGTGTGGCCGGACACCAGCAGCAGGTCGGGCCGCAGCGCCTTGACCTTGAGCAGCGTCGCGGTCATGTCGTTCAGGTCGCGCGGCAGCTTGTCGTCGATGACCACCCGCATGCCGTGGCGGGCGGCGTCGTCGATCACGCCGTCGCGTACGTCCTGAGAGAAAGGGTCGTTCTCGGTGGCCACGGCGATCGTCAGCGAGGTGGGATCGCGCCCGTCCCCCCGTGCCCGCTCGGCGGCGAGGTTGATCGCCTCCTGCAGATACTGCTCGGAGGTGGAAAGGACCGCGAACAGGTAGCGGTAGCCCTTGTTGAACAGCTCCCGCGAGGCGCCGTTGCCCTCCACCATCGGCACTCGGTAGCGCTCGGTAACCGGCGCGATCGCCTTGGTCAGGCCCGAGCTGTACGGGCCGAGCATGAACCGGACGCCGTCCTGCCGGATCAGCCGCTCGGCGAGCTGCGCGCCGCGCGCCGGCGTCGACTCGTCGTCGTAGTACAGGACCTCCAGCCGGTAGCCGCGGCCGCCGACGCGAACGCCGCCGCGCTCGTTGATCACCTTCACCGCCAGGTCGTATCCCTTGCGGGTGTGGTTGCCGGCGGTGGTGTACTTGCCGGTCAGCGACACCGCCGCACCGAGCACGATGGTATCGCCGTCGACGCGCGCGAACCCGTCCTGCGGCAGCAGGCACAGCGCGGCGACCAGCAGCAGGCACGGCGCGCGGCCGCGTATGCCGCGGCGCAACGCCGCGCCGGCGGCGGGAGAACGGCGGACAGGTGGCCGCGTGATCTCGTTGTGGAAGGTGGTCATGCTAAGCGCCAGCTCCAGCAGGTCGACGAATCCGGCCCGCACACAACTGCCGGACGCGCCGAGGGTCGCCGGACGCCCTGTCAGGCTGCGCCAATACGGGAAAGCTCGTCAAGCGATGCTCGTGTCGGACGGGCACCGCCTCGGCTCGCGGGCGTGCCGTGTCGATAAGGAAATAGGAAGCATGCAAGCCACCTCCCTGTCGATCGACGCCGTCAATGGTCTGTGCGAGGCGGAATTCGTCACCCGCTTCGGCGATGTCGCGGAACACTCGCCGTGGGTGGCGGCGGCCGCGTTCCGCGCGCGCCCCTTCGCGGACCGCGCGGCGCTGATAGCCGCGTTCTCGGCGGCGGTGCGCAGCGCCGCGCCGGACGCCCAGCTCGCCCTGCTGCGCGCTCATCCCGACCTGGCGAACCGGGCGGCGATTGCCGGCGACGACCTCGCGGCCGAGTCGCGGCGCGAGCAGGCCGGTGCCGGCCTCGACCGGCTCACGCCCGCCGAGTTCACCCGCTTCGGCGACCTCAACACCCGCTACCGCGAACGATTCGGGTTTCCATTCATCTTCGCGGTCAGGGGAGCGACCAAGGAGGAGATCTTGAACGCATTCGAAGGCCGGATCGCCAACTCGGCCGCGACCGAGCGCGCACTGGCGCTGGCCAACGTGGAACGCATCCTGCAGTTCCGGCTCGAAGACCGGGTGGCGTCGTGAGCGTGCGGCAGTGCCGGGGACGGGTGGTGTGCGGCGCGCTGCTCACGTACCGCGACGATCCCGCGCGCGTCGCACCGGAGCGCGCCGTAATCCACCACCTGCGCGGCGCCGTGGCGGTCGGCGGCGACGGGCGCATCGCATGGCGCGGCCCCGCCGCGCGGCTGCCGGCCCGGTTCCGCACGCTGCCGAAGGACGACCACGGTACGGCGCTGCTGCTGCCGGGATTCATCGACGCCCACACGCACTATCCCCAGCATCGCATGCTCGCCGCGCCGGGCCGCGACCTGCTCGACTGGCTGAGGCGGTTCACCTTCCCCGAGGAGAGCCGCTACGCCGCGCCGGCGTATGCGAGCGCCGCGGCCGAGGTGTTCCTGGACCGCCTGCTCCGGCACGGCACCACCGCGGCCGTGGTGTTCTCCACGGTTCACCGCCAAGCGACCGAGATTCTGCTGGCGGCGGCGGAGCGCCGCGGGCTGGCGCTGGTGACCGGCAAGACGATGATGGACCGCAACGCCCCCGAGGCCCTGCGCGACGATCCCGCCACCGGCGTGCGCGACAGCGCGGAGCTGATCGAACGCTGGCACCGCCGCGGGCGCCTGCGCTACGCCATCACGGTGCGCTTCGCGGTGACCTCCAGCGAAGAGCAGCTTCGTGCGGCCGGCGAGCTTGCCGCACGCTACCGGGACTGCCACGTGCACACCCACCTCGCCGAGAGCGAGCGCGAGATCGCAGCGGTGCGGCATGACTTCCCGTGGGCGTGCGACTACACCGACGTCTACGACCGCTGCGGCCTGCTCGGACCGCGCAGCCTGCTCGCACACGGTATCCACCTGTCGGAGCGGGAGTGCACGCGGCTGTCGCAAGCCGGCGCCACCGTCGTGCACTGCCCCACCTCCAACACCTTCCTCGGCTCCGGCCTGTTCGACATCGGCCGCCTCAGGGACGCCGGGCGCCCGGTGGGCATCGGCATCGCCACCGACATCGCCGGCGGCACCAGCTACTCGATGCTGCACACCATGGGCGAGGCCTACAAGGTGGCGATGCTGCACGGCCACACGCTCGGCGCCCACGACCTGTTTCACCTCGCCACCCGCGGCAACGCCGTGCAGCTCGGGCTCGACGACGAGATCGGCTGTCTGGAGCCGGGCCGCTGGGCGGACCTGGTGGTGCTCGATCCGGCCGCGACCCCGGTGCTGCAGGAACGCCAGCCGTTGTCGAGGCAACTGGAAGACACCCTGTTTGCTCTGGCCATCCTGGGCGATGACCGGGCGGTCCGCGCCACCTACGTAGCCGGCCGGAAGGTGTGGACAAGGCCCGGCGCCAACGGGCAGTTCGACCGGGCGGCACAGGCCGCGGAGTCGGCGCTGATGGCCGCGGGACACGCCTAGGAGGCTGTCGGATTCCGACAGGCTCCCAGGCAGGCCGGTTGGGCCGGAAGCGGCGCCGCAGGCGGCGGTTTCGGGGCGCTATCAGCCCGAGGCGAAACACCGGCTGCATTCGAGCGGCGAGGCGCTGCGTGCGCCGGGCGATGCCTCGCGACCGTGTTCAGGGTACAATCGTTCCAACGATGCGGCAGCGCAGACCGTGGCACGAGGTAGCCACCCGGCTCGTGGACGTGGCCGCCGGGCGAGAGCCGGCCGAGCTGGTGATTCGCCACGGCCGCTGGGTCAACGTGCTGACCCGCGAGGTGGTGCCGGACATCGACATGGCCGTCAGCAGCGGACGCATCGCCTGTATCGTGGAGGACGCATCGTACTGCACCGGCGCCGGCACGCGGGTGATCGAGGCCGAGGGACGCTTCCTGGTGCCCGGACTGACCGACGCCCACATGCACGTCGAGAGCAGCATGTGCACGATCACCGAGTACGTGCGCGCGGTGCTGCCGCACGGCACCACGGCGATCTTCGCCGACCCGCATGAAATAGCCAACGTATTCGGCATCGACGGCGTGCGCATGATGGCCGCCGAGGCCGCCGCGATGCCGATCAACGTGTTCCTGCAGGTGCCCTCCTGCGTGCCGTCGGCGCCGGGCCTGGAGACGTCGGGGGCGCGGATCACGGCGCGCGAGGTGCAGGAGGCGATGAGCTGGCCGGGCGTAATCGGGCTCGGCGAGATGATGAACTTCCCCGGCTTGGCCGGCAACGACCCGCAGATGCACGCCGAGGTGGCGGCCACCATGCGCGCCGGCAAGACGGTGGGCGGCCACTACGCCAGCCCCGACCTGGGCCGCGGCTTCCACGGCTACCTGGCCGGCGGCCCCGCCGACGATCACGAGAACATGCGCGAGGTGGACGCCGTGGAGCGCGCCCGGCGCGGCCTGCGCCCGATGCTGCGGTTCGGCTCAGCCTGGCACGACGTGGCCGCGCAGATCACCGCCGTGACCGAGCGCGGCCTGGACCCGCGCCGGTTCATCCTGTGCACGGACGACGTGCACGCCGCCACCCTGGTGCGCGAGGGGCACATGGACCGGGTGCTGCGCCACGCGGTCGGGCTGGGCTGCGACCCGCTGGTGGCGCTGCAGATGATGACCATCAACACCGCCGAGCACTTCGGCGTGGAGCGCGACCTCGGGTGCCTGGCGCCGGGACGCTACGCCGACCTGGTGGTGGCCGACAGCTTGGAGGATTTCACCGCCGGCACCGTGATAACGAACGGTGAGCTGGCCGCCGAAGCCGGCCGGCTGCTGCTCAACCTGCCGGCTTGGCCGCACGAACCACGCTTCCGGCAATCGGTGCGCATCCCACGCCGGCTGTCCGCCGGTGACTTCGTCGTACCCGCCGGCGCGGTGGACGGGACGGTCACCGCCAACGTGATCGGTGTGCTGGAGAACCAGGCCCCAACTCGCCGCCTGACCGCGGAGCTGTCCGTGGCCGGCGGCGCGGTTCAGCCGGACCCGGCCAACGACGTGCTCCCGCTGGCCCTGGTGGAACGCCACCGGGGCAGCGGCGCCGTGGTGAACGGCTTCGTGCACGGCTTCGGGTTCGACGGCGACTGCGCCGTGGCCTCGACCGTGGCCCATGACAGCCACCACCTGCTGGTCTTGGGCACGGATAGCGAGTCGATGGCACGGGCGGCGAACACCCTTGCCAGCACCGGCGGCGGTGTGGTGGTGGTGCGCGGCGGCGAGGTGGCCGCCCTGGTGGAGCTGCCGGTCGGCGGCCTGATGTCCGACGAGCGGGCGGAGGTGGTGGCCAACAAGTCGGCGCGGGTGATGCAGGCGATGCGCGACTGCGGCTGCACCCTCAACAACGGCTACATGCAGCTCAGCCTGCTCGCCCTGGTAGTGATCCCGGAGCTGCGCATCTCGGATCTCGGACTGGTCGACGTCTCCCGCTTCGCCCACATCCCGGTAATAAATTAGGTTCCGAAGGAAGGATCTCGAATGGCATTTGCAGGACAGCGGTATGGCAAGGCGAACGTGCGGGTGCTGCGGGTGCAGCGCGCGACGGCCCGCCACGAGGTGCGCGAGGCGCGTGTCGAGGTGTCCGTGGACGGCGATTTCGCCCGCGCCTACACGGCGGCCGACAACAGCCTGGTGGTGCCCACCGACACCATGAGGAATCTGGTCAACGTGCTCGCCCTGGAACACCTGGATGCCGCCAACGAACTGTTCGCGCTGGCCATTGCCGAGTGTCTGCTCGATCGCTACCGCCAGGTGGCAGAGGCCCGCGTCGAGATTGAGGAGACCGTGTGGAGCCGCATGCGGATCGGGGGCGAGCCGCACGATCACGGCTTCGTCCGCGCCGAGAGCGGCACCCCGTTCGCCCGCGTCACGGTGACGCGGGCGGCGCGCGACGTGGTGGCCGGCGTGCGCGACCTGGCGATCATGAAGACCACCGGGTCGGGTTTCGTCGACTACGTGCAGGATGAGTACACCACGCTGCCTGCCACCACCGACCGCATCCTGGCCACCCGGATGTGCGCGACCTGGCGCTTCGCGCACGCCGGTCCCGACCGGCCGCCCGACTACGCGGCGGCCGCCGACGCCATCCGAGCCGCCCTGCTCGGGGTGTTTGCCGCCAGCTACAGCTACTCGGTGCAGGACAGCATGTACCGCATGGGGGAGGCGGCCCTGGCCGCGGTCCCCGACATCTCCGAAATCACCCTGGCCATGCCCAACGTGCACTACCTGCCGATCGACCTGTCGGCATTCGGACGCGACGCGACCGGGCGGCTGTTCCTGCCCACCGGCGAGCCGAGCGGACAGATCGAAGCCACCATGAGGAGACCGTGATGGGCATGCTCACCACCCACGTGCTGGATACCGCACAAGGCAAGCCGGGGGCCGGCATCCGAGTGGAGTTGTACGCCGCCGGCCCCGGCCGCCGCCTGGCCGCGACCGCGCGCACCAACGACGACGGGCGCTGCGCCGCGCCGCTGCTGCAGGGAGAAGCGTTCCGCACCGGGCAGTGGGAACTGGTGTTCCACGTCGGCGAGTACTTCGCGGGCGCGGGCCTGACGCTGCCCGAGCCGCCGTTCCTGGATCAGGTCACGGTTGCGTTCGGCATGGCCGCCGACGCCCACTACCACGTGCCTCTGCTGGTCTCGCCGTGGAGCTACGCCACCTACCGCGGCAGTTGACCGTGGAAGCCGCAGGTCCGGCCGCGAAGCGGCGCTACCCTATGCCGGACATGCACTCCTTGAACGACGCCGCGAGGTTGCGCAGCAGCGTGAAGTAGAGCTCCGGTCCATCGTCGATTTCCGCGCCGAGCGGGTCTACCGTCCCGGCGGCAGCCGTCGTGCCCTCGGTGACCACGTCGATGACGCGGGAGTCGAACTGTGGCTCGGCAAATACGCACACGCCGCCGAGCTCGCGGACCTTGTCGCGAATCTCCGCGATCCGTTGCGCGCCCGGCGCCCGTTCCGGGTTGACGGTGATGGAGCCGGCGGCGTTCAGGTCGAAGCGTTGCTCGAAGTAGCGATAGGCGTCGTGCAGAACGATGAACGGCTTGTCGCGAATCGGAGCGAGTTCGGCGTCGAGCTCGGCGATCAACTCGTCCAGGCGGTCGATCAGCGCATACCCGTTGTTCTCGTAGGTTGCGGCGTTGTCGGGATCGGCCAGCGACAGCGCCTCGATGATCTCGTAGGTCATCAGTACCGCGTTTTCGGGGTCGAGCCAGACGTGAAAGTCGACGTCGCCATGCTCGGGGTGAGTGCCATGTTCGTGGCCGTGGCCGTGGCCGTCGTCGCCACGCTGGTCGTGCCCGTCCATGTCGTCCTCGTGGTCCGCCTCGGCGTCGTCGTGCTCGCCGTGGTCGTGCTCCTCGAACGCCCCGCCGTCGCGCAGCGGCAGGAGGTGCAGGCCCTGCGAACCTGCCAGCCGCACCACCAGGGCATCGTCCCCGAGGTTGCCGATGGGGCCGGCCAGCGCGACCTCCTTGTGTTCGTCGATCAGGAAGATGACCCGGGCTTTCGACAACGCCGCGGCGTCGGAAGGACGCATGCTGAAGGTGTGCGGCGACTGCGCCCCGCGAATGACCAGGTGCGGCTCCGCCACGCCCGCCATGACCGCGCTCACCAGCGAGTGCACCGGCTTGATCGACGCCACCACGGGAAGCCCGTCGCCGCCCGCCTCTCCATCGCCCGCGGCGAATGCCCCCGCCGCGGCTACCGCGAACGCCGCGAAACCGAGCACCAACTCCAGGAATCGTTTATACATTGCCCTTACCCGTGAATTCTTGGACGTGGGTCCGTGGACGTGGGTTCTGGGGACCCCGGGTACAATTAAGGAAAAGCAGCGGCGGCGTCAAATGATCAACGCAACCAATACCGGTTCCTCCGGTGCGGGGCCACTGGTAGCGGCGCATGACATCGGCGTGCGGCGCGGCGAACGCTGGCTGATCCGCCACGTCGACCTGCAGGTGCCGCGCGGCGAACTGGTCTACCTGATCGGCGCCAACGGAGCCGGCAAGTCGACCTGCGCGAAGGCGATCCTCGGCCTGATCGACATCGACGAGGGGACCATCGAGCGGGTTCCCGGGTTGGCGGTGGGTTACGTTCCGCAGCGGCTGGCGGTGAGCCATACCCTGCCCTTGAGCCTGCGCCGGCTGATGAAGCTGACCGGTCGCTTCGCGGCGCGGGAGATCGACGCCGCGCTGGCCGCCGTGGGCCTGGAGCGGCTCGGCGACCCACCGGTCACCTCCCTGTCGGGCGGCGAGTTGCAGCGCCTCCTGCTGGCGCGCGCGCTGATCCACCGGCCCGACTTTCTGGTGCTCGACGAACCCGCGCAGGGCGTGGACGTGGCGGGCGCCGGCGTGCTCCACGAGTTGATCGAGGGCATCCGCGGCGATCTGGGCTGCGGGATTCTGCTGATCTCGCACGACCTGCAGATGGTCATGAGAAGCGACTGCGACGTGGTGGTGCTGCTGCCGCACGAACACGACCAGCCGCCGGCAGGCGAAGCCGCGGGTGCGCCGGCGAGCGCGGGTGAAGGGCGCCCGATGGCGGATTGAAGCGGTGCTGGACGACTTCCTCATCCGCGCCTTGCTCGCCGGCGTCGGACTCGCACTGGTTACCGGACCGGCCGGTTGCTTCGTCGTGTGGCGCCACCTGGCCTACTTCGGCGAGACCATCGCCCACTCGGCACTGCTGGGCGTAGTGCTCGCCCTGGTGCTGCAGATCGACCTGGTGCTCGGCATCTTCGCGTCCGCGTGTCTGGTCACCCTGCTGATGTTCTACCTGCAGGGGCGCGGCACGCTGCCGGCGGACACCGTGCTCGGCCTGCTCGCCCACGGCGGCTTGGCCACCGGACTGGTGATCATGGCGTTCTTTCCCAATATCCGCATCGACCTGCAGGCGCTGCTGTTCGGTGACATCCTCGCCGTGTCGCGCACCGACCTGGCGCTGATCTGGGGCGGCGGCATGCTGGTGCTGGCGGTGCTGACGCGCATCTGGCGGCCGCTGCTGGCCGCCACCGTCAACGTCGACCTGGCCACCGTGGCCGGACTGCGGCCGGAGCGGACGCGCCTCATCTTCGGCCTGCTGATGGCCACCGTGATCGCCGTGGCCATCAAGATTGTCGGCATCCTGCTGATCGTCGCACTGCTGGTCATCCCGCCCGCAACCGCGCGCCGCTTCGCGGTCAACCCCGAGCAGATGGCCCTGCTCGCCGCCGCCGCCGGGATCCTCGCCATCGCCGGCGGCCTGTTCGCGTCGGCCCGGCTCGACACGCCCTCCGGTCCCTCCATCGTGGTCGCCGCCCTGCTGCTGTTCGCCGTCACCCGCTTCCGCCGTCCCCCGCCGTCCTGAGGGCGCGCCCCCGCTGTCCGAAACTCACGCGCACCGGTCACCCGGTGCTCACGCGCGGAGCGTCAGGCTTCGAACTGCGCGGCGTGTGCCGGACCGCGCCGGGACCGGTTGCGTACCGGGGTCCGAATCAGTAGATTGCGGACATTCCCACCTCACCGACTACAAACGGAGGATCCATCACGTGAACACCATCCAGAAGATATCGAGAGCCGTCACGGCCGCGGTCGTGACCGCGTTGCTGCTGGCAGCCGGCCATGCCTTTGCCGCGCCGATCGAACTGACCATCGTGCACTTCAACGACCTGGACCGCATGGAAGAGAGCGGCGGCCAGGGCGGCATCGCGCGGCTGGCGGCGGTGATCAACGCTGAGCGCGCCATGCACGACAACGTGATCGTCACCTTTGCCGGCGACGCCATCTCGCCGTCGCTGATGTCCGGCTTCGACCAGGGCGCGCACATGATCGAACTGCTCAACCGGCTCGACCTCACCGCCATGGCGATCGGCAACCACGAGTACGACTTCGGCCCGGCGGTCGCCATGGAACGCATCGCGGAAGCCGATTTCCCAATGCTCGGCGCCAACAACATCGACAGCGACGGCGAGATCATCGACGGCGCGCAGGAGTCGATCCTGGTCGACGTCGGCCCATTTCAAGTGGGCATCTTCGGGCTCACCACGCTCGGCACCGCGGTCAAGTCGAGCCCCGGCTCGGTCACCTTCCGGGACGTAGAGGAGGTTGCCGCGGAGCAGAGTGCGGCGCTGCGCGAGGCGGGCGCCGATCTGGTGATCGCACTGGCGCACACGGACGTCGGCGAGGACCGCGCTCTGATGAGCCAGGGCGCGGTCGACCTGCTGCTGTCCGGCGACGACCACCAGTTGCGCGTCGACTTCAGCGGCGACACGCTGTTCGCCGAATCGGGCGAGCAGGCGGACTGGGTGACGGTGATCGACCTTACCCTCGACGAGGTAGAGAGCCGCGGCAGCATGCGCTTCACCTGGAGCCCCGCGTTCCGGATCATCAACACCGCCCGTGTTGCGCCGGACGCGGAGCTGGCCGCCGCAGCCCAGGTCTACCTCGACCAGCTTTCGGACGAACTCGACGTCGAAATCGGCACCACCGCAACGGAGCTGGACAGCCGCCGCGAGACGATCCGCGGCAAGGAGGCCGCCATCGCCAACCTGATCGCCGACGCGATGCAGGCGGCAACCGGGGCGGAGATCGCGCTGACCAACGGCGGCGGCATCCGCGCCAACAGGATCTACGAGCCGGGCACCACGCTGACGCGGCGCGACATCCTGAGCGAACTGCCGTTCGGCAACAAGACCGTGGTGCTGGAATTGACCGGGCACGACATCGTCGCGGCCCTGGAGAACGGCTTCAGCAAGATCGAAGACGGCGCCGGCCGCTTCCCGCACGTCGCCGGACTCAGCGTGCGCTTCGACGCCGGGCGGGCGGCCGGCGACCGCGTGCTGGCGGTGACCCGCGACGGCGCCCCGCTCGACCTGGACGCCACCTACACCCTGGCCACCAACGACTACATGGCCGGCGGCGGCGACGGCTACGACGTGCTCGAGGACCAGGTGCGCATCGTGGATGCCTACGCCGGCACCCTGATGGCCTCCCAGGTAATCGACTACATCGCCGCCCGCGGCTCCGTCTCCCCCGTAGTGGAAGGCCGCCTGCAAGCGGTCGAGTAGCACCGCCGCCTGGCTCCGGGACCTGCCTCCCGCCTCCCGACCGTGCAGGGCGAGGAGGAGGCGTTCCGGGGTCATGGGGGCGTCGAGGGTAAGGTCGGCGCCGGGCGGAACGCCTTGTGATGCTGCGCCGGGATAGTCAACTAGCCACCCCCTTCCTGGCTTACTCACCTGCCTTTCAAGCCCCACCTGCGGCGTCCGCTTGCTGTTCTCTCAGCGCGGCATATGGACGCTGCTGGCAATTTCCTATAGAACTGGAGCACCGAAGTCGCTGGAACGTACCGTGGTGGTCGAGGGTGGCGTGTGCGAAATCCCGTTCACTCGGCAGGTTTGAACTATCGATTCTTCCGTGTTCGAACGACGATCTCGTGGAGGGAAAGCTTGCCCCTGAACGAGGAGATCAAAGCCCTCCAAGCAGACGTTGCCGAGTTCTGCATGCGCTGGGACGTCTCCGAACTTGCGCTGTTTGGCTCGGTGCTTCGCGATGATTTCGGCCCCGAGAGCGCTGTAGATGTGCTCGTCACGCTGGACGAGAAGGCCGAGCACACACTGTTCGATCTGCACCAGATGGAAGAAGATCTCCGATTGATATTCGGACACGATGTGGATCTGGTCAGTCGGCGCGGCATCGAGAGTAGCCGCAATCAAGGTCGTCGAAGGGCGATCTTGCAGTCGGCACAGGTCATATATGAGTCGTGATGCGGACTACCTCGTCGACATCGTCTCGTCGGCTCGACTCATAGTGAACTACGCGGAAGGTGTGGAACGGGAGCAATTCCTCCGAGATACGGCACTCCAGGACTCTGTCATTCGCCGTCTCGAGATTATCGGCGAGGCCGCGGGACGGATGTCTTCGGAGTTCCGCGCAGGTGATCCGGAAGTCCCCTGGGGCTCGATGACCGGATGCGCAACCGGATGATTCACGGGTATGACGACATCGATATGGATGTCGTATGGAACACCTCTCAGCAGAGTCGTACCGAACCTGCTGACGCTCATTGAGCCGCTCATATCCGTGGGCCCCCAATAGTGCCTCGTGCGACGATGGATCGGCTGACGATCAACTCGCCCTACGCGGAGCCGTCGAGCTACTCGCGATAGATACGCCTCAGCGGCGTATTCTCATTTCTGTAACATCGCTCGTGTTGCGCGGTGCCGCTACGGCGCCTCCGTGCAGGGCGAGGAGGAGGCGTTCCGGGGTCATGGGAGTGTCGAGGGTGAGGTCGGCGGCGGGGCGGAAGGCCTTCATGGCGTTGCGGAGGGCGAAGAAGACGCCGATGCCGTACATCAGCGGCGGCTCGCCGACCGCCTTGGCGCCGAGCGGGCCGTAGGGGTTGTCCTCCGGCTGCAGGAACTTCACCGCCATGTCGTCCGGCATGAAGTAGACGTCGGGGGCCTTGTAGGTGGACAGGGCGTGCGACAGGCAACGGCCGTCCGCGTCCCACTGCAGGTCCTCCATGGTCATCCAGCCCATACCCTGCGCGAGGCCGCCCTCCACCTGGCCACGGTCGACGGTGGGATTGATAGTGCGGCCGAGGTCGTGGACGATCTTCACTTGGTCGACCGCGTAGGTGCCGCGCAGGCAGTCGACCGTGACCTCGAACACGGCGGTGCCGTATACGTGGTAGGCGAACGGGTGGCCGTGCTCGCGCTCCTCGTCGTAATGGATGCCCGGCGTGGCGTAGTAGCCGTGCGCCGACAGCCGCCTGCGGGCGTGGTAGGTGAGGTTCACCACGTCGGTCCAACTCATGCCGGCGGGCCGGCCGGCGACACGGACCTGCTCTCCGGCGATGGTCACCGTGGCCGGATCCACTGCCCCGAGTTCAGCGGCGGCCGCCTCACGCATGCCCCCCATGATGGTCTCGACGGCGATGATGGCGGCGTTGCCGTTCAGGTCGGTGGTGGCGCTGGCCGCGCTCGGCGACATGTTGGCCACGCGGGTGGTGTTGGTGCTCTCCACACGTACGCGGCGCCGTGAGATGCCGAAGGTGCGCGCCACCACCGAAGCGACGTTGCTGCTGATGCCCTGGCCCATCTCGATGCCGCCGGTGGTCACGCTCACGCTGCCGTCGGTGTACACGTGCACCAGGGCGTGGCCCTGGTTGAGGTGGCTCTTGGTGAACGAGATGCCGAAGCACACCGGCATCAGCGCGCAGCCCTTCTTGATGGCGAAGTTGCGCCGGTTGTGCTCGGCCACCCGCTTCCGGATACCATCCACCCCGAACGCGGACTCCAGTTCGTCCCACGTACGCTCGGCGCGGCAGCGCTCGGCCACCTGGCCGTAGTGGAACCGGTCGCCGTCGCGCAGCAGGTTGGCGCGCTGGATGGCGGCCGCGTCGATGCCCATGGCGTCGGCGGCCTTGTTGATGGCGGCCTCGATCACGTACATCCCCTGCGGGCCGCCGAAGCCGCGGAAGGCGGTGTGCGGCTGCAGGTTGGTGCGGCACGCGGCGGCCGTCACCCGCACGTTGGGGACGAAATAGGCGCCCGTGGCGTGAAACAGCGTGCGCGCCAGCACCGGCGCCGACAGGTCTGCGAAGGCGCCGGAGTTCTGATAGAAGGTGGCCTCGTAGGCCAGGATCTTGCCGGCCGCGGTCAGCCCGATCCTGAAGTCGGCGGAGTAGGGGTGGCGCTTGCCGGTCATCCGGATGTCGTCGAGCCGGTTCAGGACCAGCTCGACCGGCGCCTCCAGGCGGGCCGCGGCCAGCGCGGCCATCGCCGCCCAGTGGGTGGCCTGGTCCTCCTTGCCGCCGAAACCGCCGCCGAGCCGCTTCACGTCCACCTCCACCTTGTGCATCGGCAGGCCAAGCACCGCCGCGGTAACGTGCTGCACGGCGGCCGGCCCCTGGGTGGAGGAGAACACCCGCATGGCACCATCCTCCCCGGGCACGGCGCGGGCGCGCTGCGTCTCCAGGTAGAGGTGCTCCTGGCCGCCGATCTCGCAGCGCCCCTCCACCACCACTTCGCAGTCGTCCCAAGCGCCGGCCACGTCGCCGGCCGCCATGGTGCGCGGCGGATGGATCAGGTCGCCGCGTGCGAACGCCGCGCGCGGGTCGACCACCACCGGCAGCTCGTCGATCTCCACCTCGATCAGCTCACGCGCCTGCCGCGCCTGGTGCGCGCCATGCGCCACCACCAGCGCGATCGGGTGGCCGATGAAGCACACCTCGCGTTCCACCAGCAGTTGCTCGTCCTCGATGATCGGACCGAATCGGTTGACGCCCGGGATGTCGTCCGCGGTGAGCACGGCCACGACACCGCGGGCGGCACGCGCCGCGCCGGCGTCCAGCCGGGTAACGACACCGTGTGCCACGGGCGAGCCGAACACCGCGGCGTGCAGCATGCCGGGCGGCGGCGGCACGTCGTCCACGTACTGCGATTCGCCGCGCACGTGCAGGTGAGAGTCGATGTGCCGACGCGTCACGTCACGTACTCTCGCTCTGCGGCCCATGCGCACCGCCGCCGGCGGCAGGCGCCGGGGGAGGCGTCGACGTACGGATCGATTATTCGCTCGATCGCGCCCGACAGTTTCATCGGCTCGCGCGACTTTCCGGCCGCCTGAGCGAGACGCGCCCGGTGCCGGCGCCGTGCTCGGCGCTCGCGCCGCGCGCTACTCACCGCCGTCCACCCCGCGACGGCAATCCCGTGAAGGATGCGCTCACTCCCCGCACCGACGTTCTCCTGCGTAAAACGCTTCTGCACGCAATCGATCCGGAAACAGGGTGACGAAATGGGCGATGAGCAACTGCCGCGCGAGCAGGCGCTTGTACTCGGCCGACCCGCGCACGTCCGAGATCGGCGCAATCTCCTGCTGTGACACGCGCACCGCCTCCCATGCCGTCTCCAGGTCGAGGCTGCGGCCGAGCACTGCCCGCGACGTTTCGTGCAGGTAGAGCGGGACCGGCGCCACGCCGCCCAGACTGAAGTGAGCATGGTCGATCATGTCCCCGGTTGCGCGGATCGAGCAGGCGCTGTTGACCGAGGCGATGTCGAGGCAGGTGCGCTTGGAAACCTTCTCGAAGTTGACCCGCGCGCCGGCCGGGTCGGCAAACGCCACCTCGGTAAGCAGCTCACCCGGCCGCAGGTCGATCTGCTTGTAGCCGCGGTAGAACTCCCTCAAAGACACCGTCCGTTGCGCGTCACCGTGATCCAGCACGACCCGCGCATCCAGGGCCAGCAGCAGGACGGAATAGTCGCCGATGGGAGAGGCGTTGACGATGTTGCCGGCCAACGTGGCGCGGTTGCGGATCTGCCACGAGGCGATCAGGTGATTGAACGACGCGATGGCCGGAATTGCTTCGGTCACCGCCGGATGGGTGCCGAACTCCTCGAACATGGTCAGCGCGCCGACCCGGAATTCTCCACCGACGCGGCGGATCCCTCTCAGATCGGGACGCTGCCCCAACACGGTGACACGGCGCTCCGGGATCGCCTCGCCCTGTTGCACGTACAGGTCGGTGCCGCCCGCGATAAGCAGAACCGGCGGACGCGGGTAGGTGCCCTCTGTCTCCGCCACGGCAAGCGGGCCGGACGGGACGGTTGAACTCGGCGCTGCCACTTGAGTTGTGCGCGCCGGCGCAGCCGGGTCCGGCGGCTCCGGCTCGGACGCCGTGGAGGCGACAGTCGCCAGCGCAGTGCGGCCCGGTTCGGCGCGCAGGCCGCGCTCAGATGCCGCGCGCGAGGAATCCGACAGCGAAGCGGCAGCCCGCGAGTCGTCCAGTCGCTCCGCCACGGTTGCGGGTCTCGGTGCCGGGGCGGTGCCCGGCGGCGGCTTCGAGGTCCTCGCGGAGCGGCTCGCGGACGCTACCGGCGGCGCGCTGCCCTTGCCCGCATCCGACGCCGGCTCAAGGTGGGCAGTAGCATCCTCGGCAAGCGTGGCCTCGGCGCCGCTTGACGCGCGCAGGGCTCGCAACCGCTCGGGGATGGCGGCGAAGTACTCCGGCAGCGCGCCGGCGGCGGTCAACGCAGGCACGCGGCTCGCACCGCCGTTGGCCTGCAGCCGGCTGCCGAGGTCGCGATCGAGGGTGGCGGCGCAGTCCTTCAGCGAGCGGTAGCCGGTGCACCGGCACAGGTGGCCGCTCAGAGCGTACTTGACGTCGTCGAGCGACAGGCCCTTGGTGCCGTCGAGCAGCAGACCGTGCAAGGACACCACGATGCCGGGCGTACAGAACCCGCACTGCGTGCCGCCGAATTCGACGATCGCCTCCTGCACCGGGTTGAGTCCGGCCTGGTTGCAGCCCTCGATGGTCACCACGTGCTTGCGGTGCACCTCGGCCAGCGGCACCAGGCAGGATGTAACCGGCTGGTAGCGGACCGCGTCCCCTTCCAACTCGCCGATCAGGATGGCGCAGGCGCCGCAGTCGCCCTCCTTGCAGCCCTCCTTGGTGCCGGTCAGCCGCTCACAGTCGCGCAGGAAGTCCAGCACCAGCAACCCCGCGGGAGCGGCGCTCTCCACCTCCCGGTCGTTGAGGATGAAGCGCGTGCTCGGCGGCATCGCGTCAGGCCCGGTTGCGCTCGCGCAGGATCTGGGCGGCGACGCTGACGGCGATCTCTTCGGGAGTATCGCTGCCGATGTCCAGGCCGACGGGTGCGTGCACCCGGTCAAGCGCCTCCTGCGCCATCCCCTCCTCCCGCAACTGGGCGAAGATCCGGGCGATCTTGCGCCTGCCGCCCATCAGGCCGACGAAGGGAAACCGCAGTCCCGCCGTCCCCAGAAGCGCGCGCACGTCGGTCAGGTAGTCCGCGGTCATCACCACCACGGCGGTCAGTTCGTGCCAGACAATGAGCGGGGCCGCCTGCGCGTAGTCCGCGACGTGGGTCACCGTCCCGACCGCCGCGGCGCGGTCGTGGGTCACCACCTCGGTACGGGTGTCGAAGATCTGCGACCGGTAGCCGACCCGCGCCATCGCCTCGGCCAGAGCCACCGCGCAGTGGCCGCCGCCGATCACCGCCAGCCGGCGCCGGTTCAGCAGGTCCTCCTCGTAGCGCCAGCCCTCCCCTTCCCCGGTCAGCGCATACGGCGGCCGGGCGAGGTCCGCATCCCGCTCCACGAGCCGCAGGCCGTCCGCGTCGATCGCCATCCAGGCTGGCCGGTCCTCACCCACCGCGGTGGCGATGGCGCCCACGGTGGCACGGTCGCGGTCGCCGGCCAGCACGCAGAACACGTTGGTCTGGCTGCCCTCGCACACCATACCGGACTGCTCCCCGGCCGCGGTATCGCTGTGCACCAGCGTGCGCTTCTTCGGCTGCGCCCCGCCGCCGCGCAGCAACTCGCGCGCCTGTTTCACCAGCCGGTGCTCCATCATGCCGCCGCCCACCGTCCCGAACAGCTCTCCGCTCTCGGCCGCGAGCAGCTTCGCCCCTGCCGTCCCGGGCGAGCCGCGCGTGCTCTCGGCCACGCAGGCCACGAACACCCGCTCTCCCCGCTCCAGATGACCGCCCACCTGCTTCCAGAACGCACTCATCTCTCACCCATGATATCCGATCCCCCCATCCGCGACACTACCACGCACGAGTGCGCGCCCGAAGCAGCGCCTGACACAAGCCTTCGGCCAGTACCCACCCACTGGACCTAATCTGAATAGCGACCTCAGAGGCCACCGTCCTTCGTTCTACGCGTTTTCATCCGTGCATCCGCGCTTCGGCGCACACTTCTGGCATAGAGCGGTTCGATTGTGGTACTCTTACATCGCTGTCGGGTGGTGACCGTGCCACCCATGTGTCGATTCGGCGCTCTCCAGAGTCGCTATCGTCATCCCTGGATGCGCTGTAGGCTGTAGATTGTGCGTGGTCCCCTTTCAGGATGGCGACTTAGCGAAGCGTATGGCGTAGCGATGGTTACGAAACTTATAGTAGATCGGTTTAAGTCAATCCGCTCCGCCGCCCTCGAGTTTGGCCGTGTTAACCTGTTCATTGGGGGTAACGGTGCCGGCAAGTCGAACATCCTCGAAGCGATAGGCGTCTTGTCCGCCTCAGCTTATCGCGGTCTGGGAGACAGCGATCTGGTGAGAAAGGGTGTACGCATCACGCCCCCAGCTTTGATGAAGTCGGCGTTCAAGTACTACGAACTTCCGAAGACACTCCAACTCACCGCCGAGATCGAGAGCATCGTCACCTACAAGATTAACCTCACAGGCAAGGACGACGATCCGCTGCTAGCTTTTTTTACCGAGAGTTGTATGTACGAGGGTCGTAAGATGTTTGGTCAGGGTAGGAACGGCGTCCAAGTACTAGGGGAGAGTATCTACGGGGACCTCTACGTCGATCGAAGCATGTGGGATCAAGTGCGTACGGGTCACAAGTTTCCCGCTCCTGTGAGGCAAGCATTTCATGTACTCTCGGAGTTCGCGATATACTCACCGCAGACCGATTTTCTTCGCGGCATGCAGACAGGGACCGTCGACATTAAGCCCGTCGGTCTGCATGGTGAGGGTTTGCCTCAGGCTGTTCGTGGATTAATTAGACAGATAAAGCAACTGCAGGAGTCCGAATCAGATCCAAGATCTGGGCCTCAACAAGGCTCGTCGTGGCGGCTTAAGCGGAAAGCACTTGATTTGGCATACCTGCCACGCTGGGCATCGGGAGTTCGTGTAGGTAGAATCGATACACACTTGGTATCAAGAGCACTGCTGGATCCGGGCGAAGACACCGTTTACTTCCTCGACAGGTTCATGCATTCCAAGCGGCGCACACTATCCGTGTATGACAGTAGTGAGGGAACACTCTTCCTTCTCTTTATCGCCGTGCTACTCTCGCACGATGAGTCTCCTAAGATATTCGCTTTGGACAATGTCCACAGTGCTTTGAATCCACGAATGACCAGAGCGTTGCTTGAGACCGTGATCGAGACTACTCGAAGGGCTTTTTCTCACGACCTACCGTGCGGACCCAGGCAAGTATTCCTTACCAGCCACAATCCCACGTCGCTGGACGCGTTTGACTTGTTCGACGATGACCAGCGGGTCTTTGTTGTCGAGAGAGATGACATGGGTCATACCGTCGTGAACCGGCTTCGGCCAAGTCCGGAAATGTCGAGAGACGACTGGGAAGAAGCCAAGAACGGACGCAATCTTTCCCAACTGTGGTTGGACGGGGAGATCCGAGGTGCTCTGGGGCAGAGCGTATAATCCGTGCGTATAGGCGTGGTCTGTGAAGGTCCGACGGACGCTCACGCGATTTGTTGGTTTTTGCGTGCGTCACTGACCCACCGCGGGATCACACTGGATTTTATTCCGATTCAACCCGGTACGGACAATACGAGACCACATGACGGTGGGTGGGGTGCAGTGCTTCTTTGGCTGGAGAAGAACCCACCTCGGTCAAGGACGAGGGCCTATTTCCATGGAGGTCTGTTTGACGACGATCTGTCCGCTAAACGATGTGATGTTATGGTCTTTCAGTTGGACACCGATATACTGTCGGATTCGGGATTCCAGAGCTGGACGAAAGAACACTGCGACTATACGGTGGAAAATCCTCCAGACCCAGTCGAACGCGGCAAGGAAATTACTGAAATCATTGGGATAGTAGGTGAATTCGCGAAGCTTACAATCACCGACTTGAGGCGACACATTCCCGCGCCGTCCGTAGAGTCAACAGAAACATGGTGTATCGCTGCATTCCGACAACACTCTATTGATCCCGAAACCCTTACCGGAATTGCGCTCTGTCGGGAATTCATGACTGCTCTGCATCGGTTTGAGAACCGCCAGATCGAAGAATTCACTCAAATTGACAAGAGTCCTGACCGAAGACGTCGCTATTGTATGAATCACTCAGGCGGATTCGCTCGTCTGGAAAACCAATGCTATCACTACCGAAATCTGGTTGATGCGCTTGTAAGCATCCACTGATTGGACGCCTACCCTCGGCGTGGAAATGGGTCGTCGCCGAAGGAGTTCCGTTCGCGAATTCGTCCATCCTCTCCATGAATGTACAACTCCGTCTTCTGCTTTCGCGCCAGTTTTCGTGCGGCTTCAATGGCTTCACGCTGAGTATCGTAACGTTTCGTTACGCGATCGGAGCCGGTTTTGCGTACGGCCCACTTTCCATCTCTGGGAACGACGTGTTGTGCCTTGCGACCCATCACGGGGTAGCATACTGTGCCCAAACGGCAAGGTCTACCCAGCGTCGCCGGTCCGCTGCTGCACCGTGTGCGGTCGCGCGCTCGCCAACGCGACTACACGGCTCATACCGTGATCGGCCCACCCTCCGCTTTCTGCTACCCTGGCGGCCATATGCGACCCGACATTATCATCTTCAATCCCGACCAGTGGCGGGGGGACGTGCTCGGACACGTGGGCAACGGTGCGGCGGTGACGCCGGCGATCGACCGGATGGTGGCCGAGGACGGGGTGTCTTTCTCGCGCGCGTTCTGCCAGAACCCGGTGTGCACGCCGAGCCGCTGCAGCTTCATGACCGGCTGGTACCCGCACGTGCGCGGGCACCGCACCATGCACCACATGCTGCACCCGGAGTGGAACGAACCCAACCTGCTGCGCATCCTCAAGGAGCACGGCTACTTCGTCTGGTGGGGCGGCAAGAACGACCTGGTGCCCGGCGGTGCCGACCTGTCGCCCTACTGCGACGTCAAGTTCGAGCCGACGGACGAGGACTACCGGCGCTGGGGATGCGCGCCGCGCGAAGGCACCCACGCCGGCGACCTGGGCTGGCGCGGCGACCCGGAGGGCGACAACTTCTACAGCTTCTTCAAGGGCCGGCTGGAGCGCGGCGGCGATCCGTTCTACTGCGACCGCGACTGGGCACACGTGCTCGGCGCCATCGACTTCCTGCGCAACTACCGCGGCGACCAGCCGCTGTGCATCTACCTGCCGCTCTCCTTCCCCCATCCGCCCTACTGCGTGGAGGAGCCGTGGTACGGCGTCACCGACCGCGCCGCGCTGCCGCCGCGCATTCCGGCGCCCGCGGACGAGACCGGCAAGCCGTCGCTGCTGGGGGGCATCCGCCGCGGCCAGCGTCTGCAGGGCTGGAGCGAGAAGCGCTGGACCGAGCTGCGCGCCACGTACTACGGCATGTGCGCGCGCGTCGATCACCAGTTCGGCCTGTTGTGCGACGCCCTGCGGGAGCGCGGGCGCTACGACGACGCGGCGATCTTCCTGTTCTCGGACCACGGCGACTTTACCGGCGACTACGGGCTGGTCGAGAAGACACAGAACACGTTCGAGGATTGCCTGACCCGGGTGCCGTTGGTGGTCAAGCCGCCGGCCGGAGTGCCGGTGACGGCGCGTGTCTGCGACGCCCTGGTGGAACTGGTGGATTTCTCGGCGACGGTGTACGACCTGACCGGCATCGATCCCGGCTACGACCACTTCGGCCACAGCCTGCTGCCCTTGCTGAGCGGAGCTGCAGGGGCGGCCGGGCGCGACGCGGTGTTCTGCGAAGGTGGCCGGCGCCTCGGCGAGGTGCAGGCCTCCGAGCTTGAGAGCACGAGCGCCGGCGGCCCGCTCGGTCTGTATGCGCCGCGCATCGGGCTCCAGGTCCAGCTCGACGAGCCGTACCACAGCAAGGCGGCCATGTGCCGTACGGCGACCCACAAATACGTACAGCGCTTGTACGAGAGCGACGAGCTGTACGACCTGGTGCGCGACCCCGGCGAACAGCGCAACGTGATCGACGACCCGGGCTACGGCGCCGTGCTGGCGGCGCTGCGGCTGCGCATGCTGCGCTGGTACCAGGAGACTTGCGACGTGGTGCCACGCGTCACCGACCGGCGCTGACGCCACTCGCGGAGCCGCCACCGACGCCCTCGGCAGCCGCTACGCATAAAGCAGCATCAGTGGTACAATACGCAAGTCTACTGATACTCATCTGAAAAACCCCATTTACATGGAAACAGATACCATAGTTTTATCTTTGCTGGTTGCCGGGAGTAGCGTTGAGGGCCGGCAACCGATTGCCGCTCGCAGGAGGAGGTAGAGAGATGCCAGCGAACGTACGCAGTTATCTTGGAGAGTTGGTGGGTACCTTCGCGCTGGTGTTCATCGGAACCGGCGTCGCCACCCTGCAAGGGTTCCTGCCCGGCTACGGAGACACCGGCTGGCTCGGAATCTCGTTCGCCTTCGGATTCACGCTCATGGTGCTGGTCTGGGTG
The DNA here is from genome assembly GCA_028821475.1 of Spirochaetaceae bacterium. Lineage (GTDB taxonomy): Bacteria > Spirochaetota > Spirochaetia > SZUA-6 > Bin103 > Bin103. The sequence continues at coordinate 7,373 of JAPPGB010000025.1, read as the reverse complement.
ATCGGCCCGGTATCCGGGTGCCACATCAACCCCGCGGTGACCATCGCCATGTTGATCGCCGGCAAGATCGAGGGCGGCAAGGCAGCGGTCTACATCGTCGTGCAGGTAGTGGGGGCGCTCGTCGCCAGCCTGGTGTTGCTGGTCATCGTCAGCGGCATCCCCGGGTACGAGTTGGGCAACAACGGCCTGGGGGCCAACGGCAATCCCCGGCAGATGGGCGCCTTCTCGCTGCTGATGCTCGAATTGGTGATGACGGCTCTGTTCCTGGTAGTGATTCTGGGCGCAACTCGCGACGACGCCGCCCCCGGGGTGGCCGGCATCGCCATCGGCGGCTTCCTGTTCGTGGCTCACCTGGTGGGCGCGCAACTCGGCGATGCCTCCCTCAACCCGGCGCGCAGCCTCGGCCCGGCACTGGTCCAGGGTGGCGCGGCGCTGGCCGGCGTGTGGATATTCATCGTCGGTCCGTTTGCGGGCGCGATTCTTGGCTTGCTCCTCTACCGATTGCTCTACCGCGACTGAGCAGCCCCGCGGGCCGCGGCTGGTACGGCGGCGGCCGGTCACAGGAACATGGTGTTGAGGTCGTAGTTCTTCAGGATCGACTCGCGCGTGTCCTCGTTCCAGCGGTTGGCGTCCAACTCGCCGGCCAGCGGCTGGTACATGTAGGGGGCCTCGTCGGGGAAGTGCTGCCGGCGGGCATCGATGGCCAACGCGACGATGCGCGAACGCTCATGGATGCGTGCAGCGTCATAGAGCCGGGGCGGATTGCCCCGCTTCACGCCGAGCACGGAAGCGCGCGGGTAGAACCCGAATACCAGCGTCACCCGCCGCCGGTCGGATGCGTTCGCGAATGCCCCATGCAGGACCTGGCGGTCGTTGATCGCCACGTCGCCCGGGTTGCACAGCATCGGTACCGCACCGGGCAGACGATCGGAACCGCCGTTGGCGGCAACGCGCGCCACGATGTCGACCTTGGCCAGGTGGGTGCCGGGAACCACCCAGAGCGCATTCGCGGGGGTGGTCGGATAGAGCTGGGTCATCACGTTGAACCCGTGCGCGCCCGCGCCGAGCGCCGGATTGTCCCAATGGGTGGTGCCGTCCTGATGCCATGCCGTCGATGGGCCGAGTCCGGCATGCTTCACGAAGACCGCCTCATACCACGGAACGAAATCGGGTCCGGCGATCTGCTCGGCCACGTGCAGCAGCTCCGGGTTGCCGTACAGCCGCAGATAGGCATCCATGAGCTGCAGCGCACCGTTGCCGACGTAGTACAAGACCCTGCCCGGCGCGTCGTCCGGCGCGGCGGGTTCGGCCATCTTCACCGGGTGGCGTCCGTCGAGGAGCGTGGTGCCGCCGATGGGATCGCTGAGCGGCTTGGCGAAGTGGAATTGCGGCAGCTTGAGGTCGACGCCGAGCGCCGGCCGTCCACGCGAATCGACCACTGCCGCTCCCGACAGCGGCGCCTGCTCCAGCACGCGCTCGAAGTCGGCCTGCAATTCGCCCAGTTCCGTGTTGCGCAGCAGTCCCTCGAACACGTAGAAGCCGGTGCGGCCGTAGGCTTCGAGTATGTCCGGCTCCAGGTTGCCGGCGCGGTCGAATCGAAGCGGCCCGCGGTTGCCGAGCTCAGCGGCCCGTCGCTCACCCTCGACCAGATACGCGTCGCTCATCGATGCCTCCCCATGCGCCGCTGCCCGGCAGCCGGCGTTCGACTTGTCCGCGCATGTTAGGTTGTTCCGGGACGTTGCGTCACCATCTTGCTTGCCGCTCGCCTGCTTGCCGGCGGGAGCCGATGGGCAGTTCGGGAAGTTGACCACACGTCGGCGCGCCGATACCTTTCCGGAATCCAGAGCTTCTTCGCCCGTGCCACCGTCGCTGAATCGACCGCCGGTTGGGCCGAAAGCGGCGATTCCGGGGCGCTGGAACTGCCCAGAATGATGGAACCCGCGTGGGAGATACCCGATCCGCTCGCCGTGCGCGAAGTGCGCCTCGACCAGGACACGGTCATCGCGCTGCGCAGGCATGGCAACCCGAACGGTTCGCGGCTCGTGCTCGGCCACGGCAACGGCCTGGCGATCGACCTCTACTACCCGTTCTGGTCACTGCTGGCCGACGAGTTCGACCTGATCCTGTATGACATCAGGAACCACGGCTGGAACACCGTGGGCCCGCGTGCCCGGCACAACATTCCGACCCTGATCCACGACCACGAGCACATTCTGGAGGCGATCGACCAGCACTTCGGCGACAAGCCCAAGGTCGGCGTCTATCACTCCGTCTCCGCTCTCATAGCGCTTCTGTCGTCGGCGACGACGCAGATCCGGGCGATCGACGACCGCCGTCCGCTGTCCGCCCAGGTGCTGTTGGATCCGACGCTCTGCAAGCCGGGGACCAGCCAAGTGGAGTTCGAGGTGGCCGCCACCCGCGCCGCGGAAGCGATCCGACGGCGCGGGTACCGGTTCCAGTCCCGCGACGCCTTCGTCGAACTGCTGAGCTTCTTTCCCGCCTTCGCACGGGTCGTTCCGGGGGTTCGCGAACTGATGGCACGCACGACGCTGCGCCGATCGTCCAACGGGCAGGACTACGAACTGCGCTGCCCGCGCGAATACGAGGCACAGATCATGCAATACACCCGCATCTACTGCGTACTCGTGGACCTCGGCCAGCTCGCGTGCCCGACCAAGGTGATCGGGTCCGACCCCACCCTGCCCTATGCCTACCTGCCGACGCTCGACCTCGCCGACATGGCGGACGTGGACTACGACTTCCTGCCGGAGACCACACACCTGTTTCCGCTGGAGAGACCGGCCGAGTGCGCGGCGTTGATCCGGGACTTCCTGGCATCGAACGGTCTGCCGTAGCGCTCCGCGGCGGAACGAAGACCATAGCAAGCCGGCTCGGCCGGAAGCGGCGCCGCACGGCGACGGTTTCGGGGCGCTACGTCCGTGCGCCGCGGGCGGGCGCCGGCACCTGCACCCGAACGGTCACGACGTCGGTGTCGTGATACTGCCGGTGGTGCACCGAAGAGGCGAGATGGCGCAGCAGGCGCAGGGTAACTTCCCGCTCCGGCGCAGCCTCATCGGTCTGCTCGCCGACCAGCGCGATCCGGTCCTGCAGGTTGTGCCCGCCGGGACCGACCGCGAATTCGAGCACCGCCCCGCCTTCCTCCCGGTACGCGGCCAGGTGCAGGTGCCGGCCGCGCCCTTGCCGGCGACCTGCACCATCGCCGAGCAGCGCCAGCAGTGCTTCTTCGCCGGCGGCGTCGAGCCGCTGCACCGTCGCCTCGTCCCAACCGTTGCGCGCGGCAAACGCGCGAATGAAGGCTGCCACGTCGGGCAGTACCGAGCGATCGAAGCGCGCCGCCCGGAAGCGGCTGCGGCGCGACTCGGTGAGCGCCACGAACAGCGTCATCACGATCGCCGAGTACCCGCCGGCGTTCATGCCGTTGCCCAACAGGCCACCGGCGAACTCGGCGAGCAGGTCGGGGAAAATCATGCCGTAGTGCGCGCTGACGCCGATCAGCAGCGCGAGTCCCACGATCATTCCCTTGCGGGCATCGAGGCCGTCCTGCACGACGATGTTGATGCCGACCAGGAACAGCAGCCCGAGCAGCACCAGCAGGTAGGCGGCAAAGACCGGATCGGGCACCGCCAGGATAACCGCCAGCGTCTTCGGCAGAAACACCAGGACAAGGAACACCGCGCCGGTGGCGATACCGACGCCGCGGGCCGCCACTCCGGTGAGCGAGATCAGCGGCGCGCTGACCGAGTAGGTGGTGTTGGGCAGCGTGCCGGCGAGTCCCGACAGCAGGTTGCCCACGCCGTCGAGGGTGACCGCGCCCTGTACGGCGCGGTAGTCGATTGCACGCGAGCGGCGCCACGACACGCGCTGCACGGCGACGGCGCTGCTCATGGTGCGTACGGCGGCGATCACCGCCACCAGCAGGAACGCCGGCAGCAGGGCCCAGAACGAGGCGCCGAAGGAGAGATCGAAGCCGGGCCACCGGCCCCGTGGGAAATCGACCCACGCCGCCGCGGCGACGCGGCCGGAGTCGTACAGACCGAACCCGCCGCCGACGAGCGCACCGGCGCCCACCCCGATGACCGGCGCCCACAGCCGCCATGCGCCCGGGGCCTTCAATGTCAGGGCGGTGATCACGGCGCCCGTGGCCAGTGCACTGAGCGGGGCGGCGGCGGCCGGGCTGCCGGCCGGTACGCTGGCCAGCAAGTCGCCGACCGCCGGCAGTACGGTGATCGGGATCAGCATGATCACGGTGCCCGCGACCGCCGGAGTCACGATGCGCTGCACCTGCGCGAGCCGCCAGGAGAGCAGCAGCGGGACCACGGCGGTGATGACCACCAGCGTGGCCAGCAGCGCCGGCCCGCCCTCGGCCACGGCCGTGATGCTGACCGAGATGAACGCCGCGGAGGCGCCCATGAGCAACACGTGTCCGCCGCCGAACCTCCCGAGGCGAAACGCCTGCAGCGCCGTGGTAAGGCCGGAAACCGCGACGGTGGCGAACACCGCCCATGAAGCGTAGGCTTCGCTCGCGCCGCCGGCCCGCATCACCACCGCCGGGATCAGCATGATCGCCGCGATATTGAGTATGGCGAGTTGTACTCCGACCCCGACGGCAAGCAGCGGCGGAGGCCGCTCGTCCGGCTGGTAGCGAATTCCCGAATGCGAGCCTGCGCCGGCGTGGGCCATGGTGCGGTCAGGAGCCGCGCAGCGATGCGAAGCGCATTGCTATCGCATCCGGATCCAATGGCGCCGGCGCTGGAACGGATACGTCGGCACCGAGATGCGGCGGCGCGCTTCGCCGGCGAACAGCCCGGCGAACGACACCGGGAGTCCCGCCTCGTAGGCGGCCGCTACCGCTGCTGCGAACGCACCATTCGGCTGGTCGGAAGCGCTGCCGCCGGCCGTGGCGGCGGCACCCGCCCGGATCACCGGAACTGCGCTGCCGTCCGCCGGTGACCCCGGCAGCGCCCGCGGGGCAATCTCCACGATCGCGTCGATGTCCAGGTCGGCGAGGGTTCGCAGACACGCGTCAACGGCGATCGGCTCGGCCGGCGGCCGGTGCCACCGCGCGCCGTTGACCCTGGTCCCCGACTCGACGACGCGGCCGGTGGCAGCACTGATCAGGGGAAGCGCCCCTCGCCCGAGGACAACCTCCGCCGGCGCCGGCGCGGCGCCGTCAGCCGAGGTGCGGTCGCCTTCCGTGGACGCCGCCAACCGCAGTCCCTCCTCCACGCCGGCCAACATGCCGGCCGCCTGCGCCGCCGCGAGTCTCCCGAGCCGCTCGCCGAGCACGGCGGCCGGACGGATTCCCACGCTTGACCACAGCGCGGTCAGCGCGCACTGCAACGCAAACACCGCCGGCGGCGCCCACGCTCCACGGTCAAGGACCGTCTCCGTCGCTCCGGACCACTCGAACAGCGCCTCCAGCAAGGAAGCGCCACCTTCGTCGGGCAGCGCCTCCTCGCAGCGGTCGAGTACCGCGCGCACCACCGGCTCGCTCTCGTACAGTACCCGCGCCGCCGCCAGCCACGGACCGGCATGACCCGAGTATGCGAAAGCCGCCCTGGCAGCCTTGCGCGGCTCCGCTTCCGTGGCCGTGTCCGCGCCGGCCAGCGCCTGCAGGCCGGCGCGCAGCGATCCGAGGTCATGGAACAGGACCACCGCCCGGTGCGCGAAGTGGCTGCGTCCGACACCGGCGGTCCACGCCGCGTCGGCGAGCAACGCCTGCGCGGCGCTGCCGCCGGCAAGCTCATCGGCGCGCTCGTCCAGCCACCCCAGGTAGCGTTCGGCGAGCGCCCGCAGCGCCGCTCCCGACTTGCCCGACATTGGCAGCAGGCGGGTGCGACGCGGCACGAGGCTCCCTTCCGCCGAGGGTCCGCCGGGCGCCCAGTCAGGCAACGAAGCCGACACCGGCTGCGCGCTTCCGACCGGCACCAGCGCCGCGCGCGCGGTGGCATCGGCGGCGGCGGCTCCATCGTGCCCCTCCACCACGACGTGCGCGTTGGCGCCGGAGATGCCCAGGGCGCTCACCCCCGCCCGCCGCGGGCGACCCCGGCTCGCCGGCCACGAGACCGGCTCGGTGGACACCCGGACCGGCAACCGGTCCCAGTCGAGGCTCGGGCTCGGGTCGTGGAAGTGCAGGTGCGGCGGTATCACGCCCCGGTTGATCGCCAGCACCGCCCTGATCAGGCCCGCGATGCCCGCCGCCGGCTCCAGGTGGCCGATGTTGGTCTTCACCGAGCCGATCAGCAGCGGGCGTTCGTCCGCGCGGTCGCGCCCGTATACCGCCGCGGCCGCCTGCACCTCGATGGCGTCGCCCATACTCGAGCCGGCGCCGTGCGCCTCCAGGTAGTCCACGTCCGCCGGACCCACGCCGGCGCGTGCCAGGGCCTCCGCGATGACCCGCTCCTGCGCCGGTCCGTTGGGGACCGTGGGGCCGGCGCTGGCGCCGTTCTGGTTGACCGCCGAACCCCGGATCACGGCCCAGATGCGGTCGCCGTGCGCGCGCGCGTCGGCCAGCCGCTTCAGCACCACCAGCCCGCACCCCTCACCACGCACGAAGCCGTCCGCGGCAGCCGAGAAGGCGGCGCAGTTCCCGGTCGGCGACAACAGGCCCAACTCTGCCATCTCCAGGGTAATGGCCGGGGACAGGTTCGCGTGCACGCCGCCGACCAGGGCCAGGTCAACCTCACCCGCGTGCAGACCCGTGGCCGCTTGATGCACCGCTACCAGGGACGAGGCGCAGTTGAGCTCCACCGGCATGGTCGGCCCCGCCAAGCCGAACAGAAACGAAACGCGTCCCACGGTCATGCTGCCGGCCGTGCCGAGGTAGCTGACGATGTCGTTGCCGGCGGTCATCAGGTCGCGGTACTCGCTCGCGGATACGCCGACGTATACCCCGGTCCGGCTGCCGCGCAACCCCTCCGGGTCGATCGCGGCGTCCTCCAGCGCCTGCCAACTGGCCTCCAGGAGCATGCGCTGGCGCGGATCCATCATCCGAGCCTCGATCGGACTGACTCCGAAGAAGCGGGCGTCGAACCGGTCTATCCCGGTGACGAATCCGCCCCGCCGGAACGCCGCGTTGCGAATGACCGGGAGTCCCGGGGCATCGCTCCCCGGATCCGCGTCGGGCCGGCCGTCAGTAACCGCGTCGCGGGCGGCCTCGAGCTGGCCGGCGAAGGCGGCAAGATCGGGCGCGCCCGGGAAGCGGCACGCCATGCCCACGATGGCGATTGCGTCAACTGTGGCGTCCACCTGCGGGCTCGACTCCGCCGCGGCCCGTGCCGGTGCCGCCGCCACGCGTGTGGGAGGCGGGGACGCGGGCGGCGACGATGCCGGCGCCGCGGCCGGCCTTGCCG
>JAPPGB010000024.1 GCA_028821475.1 Spirochaetaceae bacterium | reverse complement strand
CCTCTGGGAGGTGCTGGGCGCGGCGCGGCGGCGCGGGCGCGGCGCGCCGCTGCGGCTGCACGCTCCCGAAGTGGAGCTGCGCTTCGCGCCGCTCGATCAGTTCGCGGCCATCGCCTGGGACTACGCGGCTGCCGAGCACAGCACGCGCGGCCATCCGCTGGAGCCGTTGCGCGGCCGGCTCACCGCGTGCTCGCTGCCGGCCGCCAGCGAGGTGATCGCCATGCCGAACGGCAGCGAGGTGTCCTACGCCGGGCTGGTGATCTGCCGGCAGCGCCCCGGCACCGCGGCCGGGGTGGTGTTCATGACCCTGGAGGACGAAACCGGCTTCGTGAACCTGGTGGTGTGGTCGAAGGTGTTTCGGCAGTACCGCCCCACCATCCTCACCACCTCCTTCCTGGGCGTCAGCGGCACCATCCAGTCACAGCAGCACGTGGTGCACATCATCGCGCAGCGCTTCTGGCTCCCCGACCTGCCGGCCGCACCCGACGATCACCGCGACGGCGCCCCCCAGCCCGGAACCCGATCCACCTTGTCGATCCGCAGTCACGACTTCCACTGACCCGGATCCGCCCACAACGCGGCGGTCTATGCCGATGCGGTGACTCTGCGGTCGGCGTGGCGGATGGCGACGCCGGCGCCGGCGGCCTGTTCGAACAGGTAGTCGGTGGCCCAACGCAACTGGCGGGGGTTGACGTGCTCGATCATCAGCGGCACGTCGGCGTCCAGCTTCGCCAGCTCGGTGAAGTAGGCATGGTAGTCGAGGCTGCCATTGCCGGCGAAGGTCTCGTCGAAGCGCACCTGCACGTGGCGCGGCATCTGCGTGTCCTTGGCGTGGCAGCTCACCAGGTGCGGCCCGAGCTTGGCAAAACAGTCGCGGATGAAGTCGCCGCTGCGGTAGAAACGGCGCGGGCTCGAGGTGATGTTGACCGGATCCAGGTGGGCGCCGAATGCCGGCCGGTCCACCGCCTCCAGGATCTCCAGGTAGAGGTCCGCGGAGTCGGGCAGGTAGCGCGACTCGGTCTCCAGCACGAACTTCGCCCGCCGCGGCTGCACCGTGTCGATGATGCGCTGCACCGCCGCCACCAGGCTGTCGACCGAGCGCGCGCTGAAGTTCTCCGGGTAGTGCTTGTTGAACGAGTTGCTGCCCGCCCAGCCGCCGTGCGCCACGCAGCACAGCGAACCGATGTGCTCCGCGCTCTCCAGGCGCCGACAGATCTCCGCGATGTTGCGGTCCCACTGCCCGGCGTCGGGATCGAGCACGTTGATGCCGAACGCGCCGGTCTCGGCGATCACGATGTCCGCCTCCGCCAGCGCCGCCACCGCCTCGCCCAGCAGTACGGGGTCGGCGAAGTGCGGGTGGTAGGTGGCCGCGAACCCCTGCTCCTGCAGGTGCCGCACGAACTGTTCCGGGGTGTCGGCCGGGGTAAATACCGGCCCGCCGATCCTTACCTGCTTACTCATGTCTCCTCACTTCCAGGGATCGAGAATCACCTTGCCGCACTGGTGCGAAGCGCACAGCTCCAGGGCGTCCTGCACCCGGCTCATCGGCAGCCGGTGGCTGACGTGCTGCTCCAAGAGCGGCGACGAGCGCACCACCGCCAGCAGGCGCTCGAAGTCGTTCATGCTGTAGTGCCACTGGCCGATCAGCGTCAACCCGGTCCTGATCATGTCGGGGCTGATACGGATCGGCAGTTCGTCGTCGCACTCGGCCACGAATGCCACCTGACCCCGCGGCCGGGTCGCCTCGATGCACACCCGCTGCGCGGCGACCACCCCCGCGCACTCGACGGCGCAGTCGACCCCGTTGGCGTCGTCGGTGAGCGACCGGATACGCGCCACCAGGTCGGGATCGGCGGGATCAAGCACCGCGGCGGCGCCCATGGCGCGGGCACGCTCTACGCGCCACGGCACGCCCTCGACCACGATGGCGCGCGCCCCCCGCCAGGCGGCATTCACCAGGGCGCCGAGCCCCACCGGCCCGGCTCCGGTCACCAGCACCGTGTCGAACGCATCGACCGCCATGCGTTGCATCGCCCCGAACGTGGGCCCCAGTCCGCACCAGGTCAGCGCCGCCTGCTCGAACGAGACATCGGCCGGGATGCGCGGCAGCATCCAGGACCGCGCCAGACGGTATTGCGCGTAGGCGCCGGTGCGTTCCGGGGCGCCGGGCTGGCCGCCGTGCCGACTCCGATGAGCGGTCTTGCGCGTGCAGTGCATGACGTTCCCGGTGCGGCAGTAGCGGCAGGTTCCGCAGGACAACAGCCCCAGAATCACCACCCGGTCGCCGACCGCCAGGTCGGAGTGGCCGTCCACGGCCGCCACCTCGCCCACCCCTTCATGCCCGAGAGACTCCGCGGTACTGCCCGATTCCCAGGTCTTGTATTCGGTGCACATCGGCACCGCCCGCACCTTGATCAGCACCAGGTCGCCGCGCGGCTCAGGCATCGGCATGTCGACCAGCCCCGCCTGCCGCGGCCCGTGGATCACCGCCTTCTTCATGGTGCCACTCATGGCGTCCGCGGCGCCGCGCTAGAAGCTGCTGCCGGCGGAGCGGGTCTGCTCGCCGGCTTCGCTCCGGTGCGCGGCCACATAGCTGCTCCACTGCTCGCGGTCGCGGTAGAGAATGTCGGCGTCGCTGGCACTGAAGATGTTCTGAAACACCAGCAGGAAGATGTCGCTGTCGGGAGCGGCCCACTTCGAGATGCGCGCGGAGAACGCAATGTACTTCACGTCGTAGTTCACCGGCTGCACGCCGAGCCGAGCCGTGATCGCGTTCTCCAGGATTTCGGACACGTCGGTGTGGCTTCCGCTGCCGCCGGTCTTCAACGTCTTGCGCACCATGAACAGGCGGTAGGAGGACAGTTCCTCCGGCGCATCGTGCTCGCGGTAGAAGTACAGTTCCATCGACTTCACGTTGCTCCAGCCGGCGTACGACACCCGGTACATGCGGGCGACGTCGACGTTGAACTGCTGTTGCAGCCCGATCACGTCGGGCTCCATCCCCTCGGCGAAGAAGTCTCGCAACACTTCGTAGTGACCGATGAAGTGCGCCTCGGCGCCCGGTGTCTCGACGGTCGAGCCGCCAAGCTCGGCCAGCACCTGCTGCGCCGTGCTCCCGAACGGAATGTTGCCGTAGCCGTACTCCGGAGGCGATCCGCTCTGCGCTCCTGCCAGTACGCTGCCCGCCACCAGCAATGTTGCCACCGCAAGGGTCCGGGCGGCCTTGCACGTACGATCAATCATCTGCTTGTCCCCTCCGCCATATAGGGTAGCGGCGATTCGCCGCCGTGGACACCGAATGGCAGTGTCACCGATCGAGGTAACCGCGCCGGACGGCGTCTTCGATCAGGCCTGCCGCGTAGCGCCACAGCTCCGGCGCGCCGTCGTCAATGCTGCGGTTCAGGTCGCGCACCTGGCCGGCGCGCACGCCGTTGCGTTGCCAGCCGGAGCCGCCGTTCACGTAGTTGAGCAGCATCGGCTGCAGGCGGTCGAGCGCTGCCGCAAAGCGCGCTTCGGGGCTGCCGCGGGCCTCGAATTCGTCCCACGCAGCACGCAGCTCGGCGCCCTGCGTTCCCGGCAGCAGGGCGAAGATGCGCTCGGCGGCGCGTTCCTCGCGCTCCTTCTGACCCTTGCGCGCCTCCGCGTCGTAGGCGAAGGTGTCGCCGGCGTCGATCTCCACCAGGTCGTGCACGACCAGCATCCTGAGTACCTTGAGCAGATCGAGGCCGGGTGCCGCGGCGTGCTCGGCCAGCACCAGCGCCATCAGCGCCAGGTGCCACGAGTGCTCGGCGGAGTTCTCCAGCCGCTGCCCGCCGCTGATCGAACTGCGCCGCAACACCCGCTTCAGCTTGTCCGCCTCGACCAGAAACGCAATCTGCCGCTCCAGCCGGCCATTCACTTCCTGCATCGGCGGCAGTCTATCGGTTTCGGGGCGATTGTGCCGATATCACCGCCGTCACGGGCCGTCACGGCCGTCACCGCCGCGCGTTGCCGGGATGGATCGGATCGATCCACTCCACCTGTTCCGGTTCCTCGGCCACCGGAATGTCGAGGTTTACCACGACCGGCTTCTGGTCGCTGCGCACCAGCACGCATGACAGCGGCCGGTCGCTGCTGGCGTTGATCTCCTGGTGCGGAACGTATGGCGGCACGTAGATGAAGTCGCCGGGCCCGGCTTCGGCCACGTACTCCAGCCGATCTCCCCAGCGCATGCGCGCCCGCCCGCTGACCACGTAGATGACGCTCTCCAGCGCCCCGTGGTGGTGTGCGCCGGTCTTTGCGTTGGGGTGGATCTCGACGGTTCCGGCCCACAGCTTCTCCGCCCCCGCCGAAGCGCGGTTGATCGCCGCCGCCCGCGTCATGCCGGGTGTCTGCGGCGTACTGCCGTCGAGCCGGTCGCCCTTGACAACGCGCACCCCCCGGTCACGCCAATCCGATTTCGACATCGGCACGATTGTAGCAGATGCCGCCGGGCAAGAGCCGCTGCAGCGCGTGTTATATTGACCGCAATGAACACACCCTGCGGCGACCCCGGCGCGGAACGGTGGAGCGACTGGCGCTGGCAGATGACCAATCGCATCTCCACGGTGGAGGAGTTGGAGCGATACCTGCGCCTGAGCCACGTCGAGCGGAAACAGATCCGGGCAGCCGGACGGCACTACCGGTGGAGCATCACCCCCTACTACGCGAGCCTGATGGACTCCGACGATCCGGCGTGTCCGCTGCGCCGCCAGCAGGTGCCGTCGGTGCAGGAACTGGACGACGAACGAGGCCTGGCCGATCCGCTCGCCGAGCAGGACAACTCGCCGGTGGACGCGGTGGTCCACGTGTACCCGGACCGGGTGGCGTTCAAGATCACCAACGTCTGCCCCACCTATTGCCGCTACTGCTTTCGCGAATACTTCGTGGGTAACGAAAACGAGCACCATACGCGCCGCAAGATCGACGCGGGCCTGGCCTATATCGCCGCCAACGAGGCGATCCGCGACGTGCTGGTGACCGGCGGCGACCCATTCCTGTTCTCGGACCGGCGCCTCGACGAGCTGCTCGGCCGCCTGCGCGCGATCGAGCACGTCGAGATTATCCGCTTCGGCACCCGCACCCCGTGCACGCTGCCGCAGCGCATCACCCCGGAGCTGTGCCGGATGCTCGCGCGCCACCATCCGATCTGGCTCAACACCCACTTCAACCACCCGCGCGAGCTCACCGCGGAGGCTGCCCGGGCCTGCGACCTGCTGCTGGCGGCGGGCGTGCCGCTCGGCAACCAGACCGTGCTCCTGCGCGGCGTGAACGACGACGCGGAGGTGATGCGCGCCCTGGTGCACGGCCTGCTGCGCATGCGCGTGCGGCCCTACTACATCTTCCACTGCCAACTTCTGGCCGGCACCGCCCACCTGCGCACCACGATCGAGAAGGGACTGGAGATCATGCAGGCGCTGCGCGGCTACACCACCGGCTTCGGCGTGCCCAACTACGTGCTCGACACGCCGTACGGGAAGGTGCCGCTGCTGCCGCAGTACCTGCTCGGGCGCTCCGGCGACGAGGTGCTGGTGCGCACCTGGAACGGCGCCATCTGGCGCGAGCCCAATCCACTGCACGGCGATGCGCCGGCCACCCCGCTGCCCGAGGTGCGGGCCGACGCGTATCCCGGCGCCGCCACCCCGCGGCAGCCATTTCCCGGGGCCGCGCAGGCCCCCGAGTCCACACCCGCGTCCGCCGCGGAGCCGGCGGCGGCGGCGGCGGCGGCGGTCGGATAGACGGGCCGGGAGGAGAGCCATGGCAAGTACCTTCGGGCACCTGTTTCGCATTACCACCTGGGGCGAGTCGCACGGACCCGCGGTCGGCGTGGTGGTCGATGGCTGCCCGCCGGGCATCGCCCTCGCCGAGGCGGACGTACAGGCGGAGCTGGACCGGCGCCGCCCCGGCCAGAGCCGCATCACCACCCAGCGCGCCGAGAGCGACCGCGCCGAGATCCTGTCCGGCGTGTTCGAGGGCCTTACCACCGGCACCGCGATCCACATCCTGGTGCGCAACAAGGACGCCCGCTCGCGCGACTACGACGAGATGCGCACCATGTACCGCCCGTCGCATGCCGACTACACCTACGACGCAAAGTACGGGCGGCGCGACTGGCGCGGCGGCGGCCGGGCGAGCGCGCGCGAGACCATCGGGCGGGTCGCGGCCGGGGCCATCGCGGCCAAGCTGCTGAGCGAGCGCTGCGGCGCCGCGGTGGTGTCCTACGTCAAGCGGGTACAAGACATAGAGGCCGACGTGGTGGCCGGCGAGGTGACCCGCGAGGCGGTGGAGGCGCACATCACCCGCTGCCCCGATCAGGCGGCGGCCACCGCCATCGAGCAGCGCATCGACGCCGCGCGCAAGGCGGGCGACTCGCTTGGCGGCGTCGTCGAGTCGGTCGCCCACGGCGTGCCCCCCGGCCTCGGCGAGCCGGTGTTCGACAAGCTCGACGCCGACCTGGCCAAGGCGATGCTGTCGCTGCCCGCCTGCCGCGGCTTCGAGATCGGCTCCGGCTTCGCCGGCACGCGCATGACCGGCAGCACCCACAACGATCCGTTCTTCATGGCGGAGGAGGAAACCGGCGGGAGGCGTGTGCGCACGCGCAGCAACCGTTCCGGCGGCGTGCAGGGCGGCATCTCCAACGGCGAGCAGATCGTCATCCGCGCCGCCTTCAAGCCCACCGCCACCATCCTGCGCCCGCAGCAGACGGTGGACGAGGCGGGCAACGAGGTGACCCTGCGCCCGCGCGGGCGCCACGACCCGTGCGTGCTGCCGCGCGCAGTGCCGCTGGTCGACGCCATGTTCAACCTGGTGCTCGCCGACCACCTCCTGCGCCAGGAGGCGCAAGCCGGCCGCGTCACGTAGGCGGGCTCGTTGGGTTCAGGGAGCGGTCAGTGCGCTTCCAGCCAATCGTGGCCGGTGCCGACTTCGACCACCACCGGCACCCGGCCCAGGGGCAGCGCATCGCGCATGCCGCGCATCACGAGTTCCTGCACCTGCTCCAGCTCGCCGTGCGGCACCTCGAACACCAGTTCGTCGTGCACCTGCAGGATCATCCGTGCGGCCAGCCGGTTGCCGCGCAACTCGCGGTCGATATCGAGCATGGCGATCTTGATCATATCGGCGGCGCTGCCCTGAATCGGTGCGTTGATGGCGATCCGCTCGGATGCCGCGCGCGCCGCGTGGTTGCGTGAGTTGATGTCGCGCAGGTAGCGGCGCCGGCCGCGCATGGTCTCCACGTAGCCATGCTCGCGGGCGCCCGCCACGGTGTCGCCCATGTACTGCTTGATGTTCGGGAACTGCTCGAAGTAGCGCTCGATGATGGCGCGCGCCTCGGCGCGGGCGATGTTCAGGCGCTGCGCGAGGCCGAACGCCGACATGCCGTACATCAGCCCGAAGTTGATCATCTTGGCGCGGCGGCGCATGTCGGCGGTCACCCCGTCCAGCGGCACGCCGAACACGCGCGCGGAGGTGGCGGCGTGGATGTCCACGTCGTCGGCGAACGCCTCCACCAGGCCCGGATCCTCGGTGATGGCCGCCATGATGCGCAGCTCGATCTGCGAGTAGTCCGCCGCCAGCAGCACTTGGCCCTCCGGGGCCACGAAGGCGCGCCGGATCTCCCGCCCGCGGTCGCTGCGGATGGGAATGTTCTGCAGGTTGGGCCCTTCCGAGTTGAGGCGGCCGGTGGCCGCGACCAGTTGGTTGAACGTGGTGTGGATACGGCCGGTCTGCGGCATCACGGCGCCCGGCAGGGTGTCCACGTAGGTGGACTTGAGCTTCTGCACGGCGCGGTACTCCAGGATCAGCGGAATGATCGGGTGGCGGTCGGCCAGCCGGGTCAACTCCTGCTCGGTGGTCATGTACTGACCGGTGCGGGTGCGCTTCGGCTTGTCGCTGATCCTGAGCTTCTCGAACAGCAGCTCGCCGAGCTGCTTGGGGGAGTTGAGATTGAACGCGCCGTCGGCGAGCCGGTACAACTCCAACTCGTGCGCGACGACCTCTTTCTCCAACTCCCCCGAGTACTCGCGCAGTGCGTCGACGCGCACGCCGACCCCGGCGTACTCCATCTCCACCAGCAGGGGCATCAGGGGCACTTCCACCTGGTCCCAGAGTTCGCGCTCGTCGAAGCGGTCGATCTCCGCCTGCAGCGCGTCCAGCAGGGAGGCGGTCAGGTCGGCGCGTTCGCCGGCCCAGGCGGCCAGCTTGGCCGGCGGCAGGCCGCCGTCGGCCAGCGCCGCGGCACTGAAGTCGCCCCGCTTGAGGAGGTCGTCGGCGACCTCGTCCAGGGTCAGGAGCTGGTAGCCGAGGTAGTGCTCGCACAGCAGCGCCAGGTCGTGCGCGCCGTCCGACTCCACCAGTTGGTGGGCCAGCCGCGTGTCGAGCAGCCGGCCGGCAACGGTGACGCCGTGCCAGCGCAGCGCCGTGACCCAGCGCTTCAGGTCGTGGCCCACCTTGGCGATGCCGTCGTGCTCCCAGAACGGCGCCAGCTCGGCCAGCACCGCGGCGGCGGCCGCGCGCTCCTCGGGCAGCGGCAGGTAGGCGGCGGCCCCCTCGCGCGCAGAGAACGCCACGCCGGCGAGCGGACAGGTCTTGGCGTCTCCGGGCCCGGCAACCACGAATACGCTCACCGACTGCCGCTCCAGCAGGTCCGCGCACAGCTCGGCCCGCGACGCCTCACCCTCCACCAGCACGTAGTCGTGCTCGCGGTCGGCCATCGAACGCAACTCGCCCGCTTCCGAACCGGCCACCCCAGGCGCCGCGGCGGCGGCCGCGCCGTCGCCGAAGATCCGCTTGATCAGCGCGTAGAACTCGAACTCCGCGAACACCGGGATCACGCGCTCGGGGTCCAGCGCGGGCGTGGCGAGATCGTCGGGATCGACCTCCAGATCCACCTCGCGGTCGATGGTGGCCAGGCGCTTGGACAACAGCGCCTGCTCGGCGAAGGTCTCGATCTTCTCGCGCTGCTTGCCCTTGAGCTGATCGGTGGCGGCCACCAAATCCTCCACCGAGCCGAAGCGGTCGATCAGCTTCTGCGCGGTCTTCTCGCCCACCCCCGGGATGCCGGGTATGTTGTCCACGGTGTCGCCGGCCATGCCGATCAGGTCGATCACCTGCTCCGGGCGCGCCACGCCGAACCGCTCGCGCACCGCGGCCACGTCGTAGAGCAGCGGCGGGTCGCCGCCCATGCGCGGCAGCCGGTAGAGAAAGGTGTGCTCACTGACGAGCTGCGCGAAGTCCTTGTCGAGCGTGACCATGTAGGTGTCGAAGCCGGCCGCCTCGGCGCGCCGCGCAACCGTGCCGATCACGTCGTCCGCCTCCACTCCGGGGTGGCTGATGATCCGGATGCCCATCGCCTCGGTCACGCGGTGCACGTGCGGCAGCGAGTCGCGCACGCCCTCCGGAGCCTTTGCACGGGTGCCCTTGTAGTCGGCGTACTCCTGCGAACGCCAAGTGGGGCCGGGGGCATCGAACACCACCGCGATGTGAGTGGGCTCCTCGTCGGTGAGGATCTGCAGCAGCGACGTGGTGTAGCCGAACACCGCCGAAGAGTTGAAGCCGTTGGCGGTGATCAGCGGGTTGTTCAGGAACACGAAGTAGGCACGGTACACCAGCGGCATGCCGTCGATGAGGTAGAGCCGCTTCTCTCGTCCCGGTCGCGCCGCCATCGGAACGATATTAACGCGTCGGACACGCACTGTGCCAGCGGCCCGCCAGCCGTCGCGACGCTGGTAACTACTGTTGCTTCGCTTGTTGTGCCGCGATCAGATTGCGAAGCTGGTAGGTGTGCCGGATCGGGTGCATCACGGCGTGCTCCAGCATCGCCTCGACGTTGGTGGCGGTGAGCGCCTGTGTCACCGGCTTGCGGTACGCCTCCCGCGGCACGTCGCGCAGCGGGTCGCGCCACCGCGCCAGCAAGTGGGTCAGGTATCCGGCCGCCTCATCCGCCGCCCGCTCCGGCGGTGGCGGCCGGTCGATGCCGGGATCGGGCAGCTCCAACTGCGTGCACATCCACTGCAGGTAGCCGCGCGCGCACAGCAGCACGTGGTGCAGCAGCACCTCCAGCGAGGCGTAGTTGGGGTCATCGGTGTCGGGCAGCTCGACCCCCGCGCTGCGCGCCTCGCACCAGGTGGCCCAGAACTCCCACAGGTGCCGCTCATGCAGCCGCACCAGCGCCCGCGCTCCTCCGTAGCGGTACGCTACCATCCAGATACCTCGAAAAAGGTCTGCGTCATCCTTATGTCCTTCATCGCAGGAGGAGTTCCTGCTCCTGTTCCCGCTGCTGTTCCTGCTCAGCCATCTCGTTGATCCTTCGCGCCGACGCTGACGCCCAGTCGCGAAGCTTGGCGAGTGCGGTACGCTCGGCAACGCCGCGCAACGCCTCCGCCAGTTCGTTCCAGTGTGACGACGCCGGCCCCCACCAACTGCCCGATACGTAGTTGGAGAAGAATGTATCAGCGACCGCCGGGGCGTCCCCGTATTCGCCGATAAGGCGCGCCGCAAGCGTATCGTCGGCCAGATTGCCCACATTGCTCATCCGAACCAGTGGAGCCACGCGTTCTTCCACCTTCGAAGCCGGCAGCTCGGCTACCCATGCCAGAATCTCGTCCACCGGCAGCAGGTCCATCACTGCGCTCGGAAACCCGATCGCGAAGGAGTACGCTTCGCCCGGCTGTGCGAGATAGTGCTGCAAGTGCTTCCACACCCGGCTGGGACCCCGCTCGGCGCAGGCGAGCAGCACGTCGACGACGGACTGCTCGTGTTCCATGAACCAGCTCTTCGTCTTGTCGCGACGGGCGTGAGCTTCGAGAATGGCCGCGGCGATCTCCTCGAAGCAGTCGTCGACCAGCATTGTGGCGACTCTCTGCCAGTAATGGTTGGCCATGCCGCCGCCGCGAATGAGTTCGATCGTCGTCACCAAGTCGAGGGCGAACGGCTTCCACCGTCCCTGCTCGGCAGGGACCTGTTCGATACGGCGCTGCAAGATGCTGATCGCGGTGTCGGCGTGCCCGGAATCCGCCATCGTCCGCAACACGCGCTCCAGCGCGCCGGCCGACGTTGCGCACCAGTCGGCGTATGCGACCTGTCCCACGATTGCCGGGCTGACCTGCCGACTGTGCAGTATACGCGCCATGAGGCCGGCAAGCCGATCGGTCACGCCGCAGCGCCAGATTGCTTCGAATATGAGCCGGACCGGCTGCGGATCGCGCTTGGCTTGAGAGGCAACCCACTGTTCGTACCACTCGTCACCGGCCGTCTCACGGCGGGCGGCGACGTATCCGCACACGACACGCAGGTCCGAACCGCTACCCGGAAGCGCCGGCAGTTGGTCGGCTAATGCGCCGTCGCCGTCTACCTTGGCCAATGACACCCCAAGCTCCCAGCCGGCCGCGGCATCACCGGAAGTCAACCAGGGCCAATGCTCCGCGAGCACGCCGGGCGCGGCAAGCAGTTCGGCAGCGAGAGACGAAAAATCGGCGGGCCGCTCGCGCTCCCAGGTCCGCGGCCCGACGTGCTGCTGCAACCGAGATCCAAGCGCATCGTCCTCGAATTGGGCGTGCAGATCGGCCATCTCCCGCTGTTGATCCGGTGGCAAGTCCTCATTGAACAGGCGCAAGACTTCAGCGACGACTCGCCTCAGCGGCTCCCGTGCGCCGGGATAGGCTTCGCGAACCGCCGAAAAGAAACGTGCAACGCCTTTGCGGTAATCGGGAAAGCCAAGGAGCGTAGACAGGTGATCCGCCGCGGCAACCAAGTCGGCTTGCAGGCTCGGGGTTCCGAGCGACACGACCGTCTCTAATCTCGCAAGGGCGTTGTCGATACACTCCCGGTATTCATCCCGCGACCGGGGCTCCCATTCCCGCTCGGGCAACCCGTCAGATGCGGGAGCGTGCCCCCATCGCGTAGGATGGTTCTCTCCCACGCGCGCCAGCGCACTCACGCAGAGTCTCGCCAGCTCCGGGCTACCTGTCTCCAGCAATTCGTCGATTACGCCGAGACGGCGGAGGTAGGGCAGCGCGGTTCCTCCCAGGATTACCTGGTAGCGCGCCACGAATTCGCCGGTAGCGTTGTTTCCCCACGGTTCGTTCTCGGCCTCAGCCAGCAATGCCAGTGCGGTTACCGCGTCGTGGAACGCCGAAGATTGCCACGCGATGCGGACGAGCCGTGCCACCAGCTCGCGTCTTGCCTGGTCCCGAATCCGTCGGCGGTCCTCAACATGCGCCGACCTCAGTAAGCGGCACAGGTTGGCTGCCGCTGCGTCGGGATCCGCGGCGGAGAACACTGACCATCGGCGCGCGGCCTGAGGGGCAACGAAGTCATCGATCCGAAAAAAAGAGCTCAGCTTCTCGCGCGAGTACTCGCGCGTTCTCGCGTTTCCGGCAATCGTTTCGAGCCGCTTGTAAAACGCTTCCCGGGCCGCCTCCGACGGCAACTGGGCCGGCAGCGATTCCACGAGATCGGGGTAGACCTCCAAGGCTTCGAGAGCGAGATATATTCCCAGCGGTTCGGGCGAGATATACCGGTACCGCCCACCGTGCGGCGCAATGCGCATACGGAGATGGAACTCGTGGACGTCATAGCGTACTTGATTCCAATCGAGACCCATGTAGGCGGCAATCGCTGCGCCTTCCTCTTGCCGGTCGCGATACCAACCTACGTGGGAGAGAATCGCGACCACGTGGAGCGCTCGTCGATCGCCGTCACCGAGCATGCGATCGAGGAGCTGGCGTATCTCCTCCCGGTACAGCACGTCCGGGACGGTCGCCTCACGATCGGTGTCGACTACCCGCGCGATGAGGCGTGCCAGCCGCACGTAACCGTCCGCGAGGCGCGTCACGTAGTCGACGTGCTCGGGCGGCATTGCCGGGTACCAGCCGTTGACCACCCCCCGCATCATTTCCGAGTCAAGCGGTTCGATGCTCAGTTCCGGAATTCGTTGCGGATCGGGAGACGAACAACTGCCGACGGTAACGACCCGCAACCGGCCACCGGCACGCTCCACCGAGTCCCGGAACGGGAGAAGATGCTTAAGCTGTGCCTCGTCTGCCACGACCATCAGTCGAACTTCGGGATCTCGCTCATGAGCAACGCTGTCGATCAGCTCGGGCAGGCGTCGATCGTCGCTCTGCTGGAAGTAGACCACGGTGTCCCGCCACGGCGCCTCGCGGCACAGTTCCAACGCGAACCGCGTCTTGCCGACACCCGGCGGACCCTGAACGTGGAGGTGGTGGACGCTGCCCGCTGCGAAGTCGAGATCAATCCGTCGTTGCGCCAGGTTCGACTGCACCGCCGCGGATGCCTGGTAGCGCATCCGGTGTTCATCGCTGTTCTGCCACTCATCCAGCGTCAACGAGCCCGTCGGTCGCCCCGCCCATCCTGCCGCAATGGCAGGATGCTGATTGCACCACCTCTCAAGATCCTCGCTGCCATAGACCACGATCCGCTCTGCAGCGTCGGGCGACAGTCCCGCGCGGCCGGCCGCAGCGCGCAGGATCTCTTTCCGATCGCGGGTTCCTCTTTCTCCGTTGGTCGATCCACTGGCGACCACCACGAACCGCCCACCCTGGCGCAAAGTCTTCAGCGGAATCGGCTTGTTTACCTCGGAGCCCAGCCGGGCGGGCTCGCCGGACCTCCCCGACTTGAACTGCCAACATGTTTCGGTGGAACCGAGCCAGAGATCGGGCGTCGCGGGCCGATCGGACCATCCGTCGCAGCCATCGTCGGCCGCTCGGGTCTCGGTGTTCACCAAGGCGCGCGGCGATCTGCACCGGGAAGCCTGGGCTCTCAAGAGCTGGCCCATGAGCTCGTTCAGGCCGGTGTCGTCCAGTGCCGCGATTCGTTGCGACGAAACCTGGAGGGCGTTTCGGTACGTCCCCGAGTCACTCACTTCTCATCCACTATAGCACACGCGAAGCATGGCCACGCTCGGCGACTTCGCCGAGTCTCCACCGCGACTCACCCCGGCGGGCTGCGGCGAGGGTGCGTTGCGGGCCGTTGAGCAACCCGCCTGCCGGAACCCGGCACGACGGCAGCGCGTCAGACGACGATGTTGACCAGCCGGCCGGGGACGTAGATTACGCGGCGCGGCTCGCGGCCGGCGGCGGCTCGCGCGACGTTGGGCAGGGCCAGCGCCTGGCGGCGCGCCTCCGGCTCGTCGATGTCGGCGGGCGCCTCCACCTTGCCGCGCACCTTGCCGTTGACCTGCACTACCAGGGTGATCAACTCGTCGGCGGCCAGCGCGGCGTCCGCCTCGGGCCAAGGCTGCCGATGAATGCTGTACGGCTGGCCGAGCTGAGCCCACAACTCCTCGGCGAGGTGCGGGGTAACCGGAGCCATCAGGGTGATCAGGGTGTGTACCGACGCACGTACGTCCGGGTGGTCGATCAAGGTCGACTCGGCGCTCGCCTCGGCTGCCAGGATCGCATTGGTCAGCTTCATCAGGTCCGACACCACGGTATTGAACTCGAACTCGTCGAAGTCGTGGGTAACCCGCTGAATGGTCTGGTGCGTGCTGCGCACCACGTCGCCGACCAGCCGGCCGGTGCCGCCGTTGGCGTACGCCGCGCCCGGCTCCGCGCCCGCCGCGCGCATCCGCTGGACGAGTTCCCACACCCGCGCCAGCCAGCGCACCACGCCCTGGATGTTGCCGGAGTTCCACGGGCCGCCCTCCGACCAGCGGTAGCCGAACATCAGGAACGCGCGCACCGCGTCGGCGCCGTGGTGCGCCACCAGTTCGTCCGGATCGGTAGTGTTGCCGCGCGACTTGCTCATACGCGCGCCGTCGCCGGCCAGGATCTGACCCTGGTTGCGCAGTTGCAGCATCGGCTCGGCACCGGTCTCGATGCCCATGTCGCGGTTCGCCTTGTGGAAGAACCGCGTGTACATCAGGTGCATGGTGGCGTGCTCGGCGCCACCCGTGTAGGTATCGACCGGCATCCAGTAGCGGTACTCGTCGGAGTCGAACGGACCGTCGGCGCAGTCGGGGCTGAGGTAGCGCAGGTGGTACCAGGAGGAACACATGAACGTGTCCATCGTGTCGGTCTCGCGCTCGGCGGCGGCCCCGCATCGCGGACACTCGGTGTTGCGCCACGTGGGGTGGAACTTGAGCGGGCTCTCGCCGGTGGGCCGCCACTCGATGTCGTCCGGCAACTCCACCGGGAGCTGCTCATCCGGGACCGGCACCACGCCGCACGCGCCGCAGTGCACCACCGGGATCGGGCACCCCCAGTAGCGCTGGCGCGAGATCAACCAGTCACGCAGCCGGTACACCACCTCGGCGCGCCCGATGCCGCGCTCGCCAAGCCAGCCGATGGTGCGTGAAATCGCTTCGCCGGCGGGGGTGCCGGTGAGCGGCCCCGAGTCGATCATGGCGCCGTTGGCGATCACCGCCCCGGTCATCGTATCGCCGTCGAGCGGCTCGACGCCGTCCGGCTGGATCACCGGACGCACGGTCAGGCCGTAGGCGCGGGCGAAGGCGAAGTCGCGTTCGTCGTGCGCCGGCACCGCCATGATGGCGCCGGTGCCGTAGGTCATCAGCACGTAGTCGGCGATCCAGATCGGGATTTTCTCGTCGTTGACGGGGTTGACCGCATAGGCGCCGGTGAACACGCCGCTCTTCTCGCGCCCCGCCGCCTCGCGCTCGATGTCGGTCTGGCGGGTGGCGGCGGCCACGTACGCCTCCACCTCTGCCCGCTGCTCCGGCGTGGTCAACCTGGCGACCAGCGGATGCTCGGGCGCGAGCACCATGAAGGTTGCCCCCCACAGGGTGTCGGGCCGGGTGGTGAACACCTCCAGCGCGTCGCCCTGCTCGGTCCGGAACGCCACGTGCGCGCCCTCGCTGCGGCCGATCCAGTTGGTCTGCAGGGCCTGGATCCGCTCCGGCCAGTCGATGCCCTCGAAACGCAGCAACTCCTCCGCGTAGCGGGTGATGCGCAGGAACCACTGCTCCAGGTCGCGCTTGATGACCGGGGTGTCGCAGCGCTCGCACAGCCGCTCCTCGCCCACCACCTGCTCGCGCGCCACGGTGGTGTTGCAGTTGGGGCAGAAGTCGACGGCGGCATGGCTGCGGTAGGCCAGGTCGTGATCCAGCAGCTTGAGAAAGAACCACTGCGTCCAGCGGTAGTACTCGGGATCCGACGAGGTCGCCTCGCGCTGCCAGTCCCACATCGCGCCCATGGTGCGCAGTTGGCCGCGCATGCGGTCGATGTTGGCGTAGGTCCACTCCTTGGGGTGGATGTTGCGCTTGATCGCCGCGTTCTCCGCTGGCAGGCCGAAGGAGTCGAATCCGATCGGGTACATCACGTTGTACCCGCGCATGCGCAGGAAGCGGGCGCGCGCGTCCGACGGTGTCATCGCATACCAGTGCCCGATATGCAGGTCGCCCGACGGGTACGGCAGCATGGTCAGGAAGTAGTGCTTTTTGCGCTCCGGGTCGATGTGCGCCCGGTGCAGCCCGTCACGCTCCCAGCGCTGCTGCCACTTGGGCTCGATGGCGGCAGGGTCATACCCCGCCCGCCGCTCACTGATCGTGGCCTGTGTCTCCATAGGTGCACCCTATTATAAGCGCCCCCCGTCGCGGTGGACTATTGCGCACCGACGGGGTCGGCGAGGTTCCGCGGAACTTCCCATGCCGCCAGATGTCGGTCATGGTCGGCTTGCTGGCGGCGGCGGGATCAGGTGGAGCCTTCGCCGCGGATCATCACCACCTTGCCGGTGCGCACCATCTCGACGATGGTGAACTTGCGCAGCATGCTGATCAGGGCGTCGATCTTCTCGGTGGCGCCGGTGCCCATGACGATCATCGACTCCTCGGTCAGGTCTTCGGTCCGGCAGCCGAAGTGTTGGGCGATTTGCAGCGCCTCGGTGCGCTCTTCGGCGCCGACCGCCACCTTGACGAGCGCCAGCTCCCGAACCACGGCGTTGTCGAATGTGTGATCGTAGCAGTGCAGCACGTCCACCAGCTTGTTGACCTGGGCCAGAATCTGATCGAGGCCGTCCTGCGCGCCCGTCGTGCCGATGGTCATGCGGGAGTAAGCGCCATCCTTGGACGGCGACACCACCAACGACTCGATGTTGAAGCCGCGGCGCGCGAACACCTGGGCGATGCGCGCCAGCACCCCGGGCTTGTTCGCCACCAGGGCGCTCAACGTGTGTATTGCTCCGTTGTCCATACCGTTGTTCGATGCCATCAGGTCGATCCCGTGGGCTTGGCGAGCTTCACCGTGGGCGGCTCCACGATCATGTCTTCCAGGGCGCTGCCGGCCGGGATCATCGGGAATACGTTGTCGGTCTTCTCCACCTCGGCGTTGATCACGCACGGGCCGTCGTTGTACTCCAGCGCCGCGGTCAGGATGCGGCGCACGTCGCCGGGGCGGCGGAGGGTGAAACCCTTGGCGCCGTACGACTCGGCCAGCTTGGCGAAGTCGGGGTTGCCCTCCAGGTCGACACCGCTCTCGCGCTCCTCGTAGAACAGCTCCTGCCACTGCCGCACCATGCCCAGGTAGTGGTTGTTGAGCACGATTACCTTGACCGGCAGCCGGTGGATGCACGCCGTGGCCAGCTCGCACAGGGTCATCTGAAAGCCGCCGTCGCCGACAATCGCCAGCACCGGGTCGTCCGGCCGCCCGAACTGGGCGCCGATGGCCGCCGGGAAGCCGTACCCCATGGTACCGGCGCCGCCGGAGCTGAGCCAGTTCTCGGGGTAGTCGGTCTTGTAGAATTGCGCTGCCCACATCTGGTGCTGGCCCACGTCGGTGGAGACGATCGCCTTGCCCTCGGTGAGCTTGTACAACTCATCGATGATGTGCTGCATCTTGAGGCCGCCCTGCTTGCGGTACTTGAGCGGGAACTTGACCTTGTAGCGGTCGAGCTGGTGCAGCCAGGCCTCGCTGTCGAGGCGGGTGACGTGCTTGATCAGCTCCTCCACCACCAGCCGCGCATCCCCCTGGATGAAGTAGTCGGGCCGGATCATCTTGCCGTTCTCACCGGGGTCGATGTCGACGTGGATCACCGTCGCGTTGCGGCAGAAGCGGTGCGGCTGGCCGATGATGCGGTCATCGAAGCGGGAGCCGATCGACATCACCAGGTCGCACTCCACCATCGCCTTGTTGGCGTAGGCGGTGCCGTGCATGCCGAGCATGCCCAGCGACAGCGGGTGGGTCTCCGGGAACGCGCCCTTGCCGAGCAGCGTGGTGGTGACCGGCGCCTGCAGGCGCTCCGCGAGGCGGCGCACCGAGTCGGAGGCCTTGGCGATGAGTGCGCCGTGGCCGACCAGGATAACCGGCCGCTTCGCCTCGTTGAGAGCCGCGGCTGCCTGCACGATCACGTCGCGATCGCCTTCCTCAGGCACCTCGTAGCCCGGGATGTCCATCGCCTGGTAGGAGCCGTTGCCCATCATCGCCTGGCTCACGTCCTTGGGCACGTCGATCAATACCGGCCCGGGCCGCCCGGTGGTGGCGATGTGGTACGCCTCGCGCACGATACGCGGGATGGAGTCGGTGTCCTTGACCAGGTAGCTGTGCTTCACGATCGGCATGGTGATGCCGAAGATGTCCGCCTCCTGGAAGGCGTCCTTGCCGAGCATGCCGGTGACCTGCTGGCCGGTTACCACCAGCATCGGCACCGAGTCCATGTGCGCGGTCATAATCCCGGTCAGCGTGTTGGTGGCGCCCGGGCCGCTGGTGACCAGCACCACGGCCGGCTTGCCGGTGGCGCGGGCGTAGCCGTCGGCCATGTGGCTGCCGCCCTGCTCGTGCCGCACCAGGACGAACTTCATCTTGTTGTCGGTCGATACCAATGCGTCGAAAATTGGCAGGGCCGCCCCGCCCGAGAGCCCGAACAGGTACTCAATCCCCTCGTTTTCCAGAGCCTTCACCAATGCCTGGCCGCCATCGTAGCCACTTTGGTCCAATGATGCCATCAATCGCCCTCCTCGGATCGATTAGAGAGGAGAATATGACTCGTATCGCTCGCCATGGCAAGCGCGAGAAAGAAAAATCGTGCCAGCTTCCAACAATTTCGCGTCGTGCACAGATAAATCGGCCAATGGAGTGAAAGTTCGTGGGATTTCTAATCGTTTATATGCGTGTTTCGACAGACTTGATGACAAGTGGTGAGGTTTCGGAAACGTTGGAGCGCAATTTAGCCACCTGCTTACGTGCATCCGCGAAAAACCCATCGTCTGGAGCGGATCCGAGATTGATCTCCGCGGTCAGCAGGGCGGCGCCGGCCGCCGCGGCAGCCAAGTGAGCCGCCGCGCCGATGTCCGACACGGCATGCCGGTTCGCCACCGGCGCCAGCCGTTCGGCCACGTTCAGTATCTCGGCGCATGCGGCGGCAATCGCCAATGGCGCCGCGGTAGCGCGGCGGGTGGCCGCCGCCAGGGCTGCGCGGCGCGCCTGCCGCTCCGCCGGCGACCCCTTCGGCAGGCGTAGCGCGGCCATGTACGCCTCGAAGCTGCGCACGTCCTCCAGGGCGCCGGCCTGCAGATCCGCCGTGAGCCGGTCAGCGCGGTCGACCGACTCGCCGGCAAGCTCCCACGCCTGTTCGTAGCCCTTCTTGCGGTCCGTCAGCCGTGCCACCATCGCCACCAGCGCGCTTGCCAGCGCGCCGGCCACGGCCGCCACCGAACCGCCGCCCGGCGTGGGCGTCGCCGAAGCGGTGCGAGCGAGGAACTCGCCGACCGGCAGGTCGAGGAGCTGCCTGCCGTCCTGTTCGTCAGCCATCTCGTGTTGCCCCCGCCGGATGGTGCTCCCGCTGCAGCGCGCGGGCGCGCAGCACGTTGCGCATGATGATCGAGGTGGTCACCGAGCCCACCCCGCCCGGTACCGGGGTGACCGCGCCGGCCACCGCGGTGACCGTTTCCCACTCCACGTCTCCGGCCAGTCCTCCGTCCACCTCGGTGATGCCGGCGTCTACCACGGTGGCGCCCGGGCGGATCATTGCGCCGGTGACCACGCCGGGGCGTCCGGCGGCGGCGAATACCAGGTCGGCCTCGCGCACGACCGCCGCCAGGTCGGGTGTGCGGGTGTGACACACGGTGACGGTTGCGTGGCGGGTCACGAGCAGCGCGGCCAGCGGGCGCCCGACCGTGTCGCCGCGGCCCACCACGGCGGCGCGCTTGCCCTCGGGCCGCACCGGTACTTCGGCGAGCAGCTCCAGGCAGGCCAGCGGCGTAGCCGGCAGCAGGGCATACTGCTCGGCGGCGCCGAACAGCAGGCCGCGGTTCGCCGGCGTGACGCCGTCCACGTCCTTGCGCGGATCAATCGCCGCCAGCACCTGCGCCTTGTCCACCCCCGAGGGCAGCGGCAATTCCACCAGTATGCCGTGTATGGCAGGATCCTGGTTCCAGTCCGCGATGGACGCCAGCAATGCGGAAGTCGTACAACTCGCGGGAAACCGCTCCAGCTGCACCGTGATGCCGAGTCTGGCGCCGAGTTTCGCCTTGGCCTGAGCGTACCAGCGTGAACCGGGGTCGTCGCCGGCGAGCAGCACCTGCAGTACCGGCGGCACGTCTCCGACCGCGGCCTTCACCTCGTCCCGGATGCGCGCCGCAACCGGCCCGCCCTTGATAACGCGGGCGCTCACCGGTCCCGGCTGATCAGGCGCCCGACTTGCGTGCGGCGCGTGAGCGGCGGCCGAGCAGGCGCGACAAAAAGCCGCGTGCCTTGTCCGGCGCGTGCTCGCGGACGGCGGCGGGCGCCGATTCCGCCTTGCTCCCGGCCGGCGCCGCGGCCTGGCTCTCGGCCGGTGCCGCGGGTTGGCTCCTGGGCGGTGCCGCGGGCTTCTCTACCACCTTGAAGTCCTCGCCATACTTCTCGCGGTAGTAGGCGAGGCGTTCCTCAGCAGTACGGGGCCGCGACCGGCTGCCGTTCCCGGACGCCGGCCGTCCCGCACCTCGGGTCCGATCGCCGCCGCTACGCTGCGCGGGTGTGCCGCGATTTGCGCGCTCGCCGCCGGGCGACCGGTTGCCGCCGCCTGCCGGAGCGTCACCGACGGCCGACACGGCGCTTGCCGCTGACCCCGTTGCGCCGCTGCCCCGGCGTCCGCGGCTGCGGCTGCGCCTCCGGCTGCGGCTTCCCTCGGCCACGCGGCCCGCATCGGACCCGCGCTGCGTGCCGGACCCTGCGCGCGCGCCGGACGCCATCCCATTTTGTTCGGGGTGCTGAGTGCGTTGCGAGTGCTGCGCGCGTGCACCCGGCGTGCGAGCGCGGGCCGCCGCGGGAGCCGCTTCAGGGCGCGCACCGCGCGACTGCCGGGGGCGCGCCCCGCC
>JAPPGB010000023.1 GCA_028821475.1 Spirochaetaceae bacterium | reverse complement strand
CGGCAACAGCTACTCCCTCCGCCTGCGGCAGAGCGCGCCTCTCCTCGACTCTACAGGGAGGCCGTCAGGGCGGAGGCCGGCGCTGGGTCGGCGGTGAACGTGTAGGTTATCGGGTCGCCGCGAGCCACGGAAGTGACGTCTGCTGCCACGCTCACGGAAGTCGTGTCGTCGTCGTCGTTGATGGTGGCGGTCCGGGATGCCGGCGCGCCAGGCGTGTAGCCGGTGCCGTCGGCGACGGTGGCAGTCACCGAGCCGTGCGGCTCTTTGGTGCTGTCGTTGTCGGTGGTCACCGGCACCTTGGCCGACTGGCGCAACCTTGAAATGGAAACCGTTGGCGGACGGGTCCCGGTCAGGAACGTGCCCTTCGACGACCACTTCACGTTGACCGTCAGACCGGACTCCGATTGTCGCGACGCGAACAGCGTGAACGTTATCGTGCCACCTTCGGTGACGGATCTGGGGCTTGCGCTCACGGTCACCTTAATCGGCTCGTCGTTGTCGTTGATGGTGGCGCTCGCGGATGCCGGCGTGCCGGACGTGTAGCCGGTGCCGTCGGCGACGGTGAGAGTCACCGAGCCGTTCGGCTCGTCAGTGCCGTCGTCGTGGGTGCCCACCTTCACCTCGGCCTCCCCGGCCTTCGGGATGGTAACCGTCTGCGGACGGCTCCCGGTCAGGAACGAGCCCTCCGACGACCACTTCACGTTGACCGTCAGCGCGGACGCCGGCTCCGGCGTCGCGGTCAGCGTGAACGCTATCTCGCCCCCTTCGGTGACGGTAGTGGGGCTTGCTGCCACGCTCACGGAAGGCTCTTCGTTGTCGGTGATGGCGACGGTCGCCGCACCGCCGGACGTGTAGCCGCTGCCGTCGACGACGGTGAGAGTCACCGAGCCGTCCGGCTCGTCGGCGCTGTCGTCGTCGGTGGTCACCTGCACCTTGGCCTCCCCGCCCGTCGGGATGGTAACCGTCTGCTCACGGGTCCCGGTCAGGAACGAGCCTTCCGACGACCACACCACGTTGACCGTCAGCGCGGACACCGGCGCCGGCGTCGCGGTCAGCGTGAACGTTATCGTGGTCCCTTCGGTGACGGAATCAGCGTCTGCGACCACCGTCACGGCAGGCGCGGCAGGCGCGGCAGGCCCGCCGGGCGTCGCCGTGCCGTCGTCGTTGTCGGTGATGGCGACGGTCGCCGCACGCGGCGCGCCGGGCGTGTAGTCGGTGCCGTCGGCGACGATGAGAGTCACCGAGCCGTCCGGCTCCTCGGTGCCGTCGTCGTCGGTGGTCACCTGCACCTCGGCCTCCCCGTCCGTCGGGATGGTAACCGTCCGCGGACGGCTCCCGGTCAGGAACGAGCCCACCGACGACCACCCCACGTTTACCGTCAGAGCGGATACCGGCGCCGGCGTCGCGGTCAGCGTGAACAACACCGGACTTCCTTCCGCCACGGTTGCGGGCGTCGCCGTGACAGTCACCACCGGCACATCGGCGTCCTGCGTCCCTGTCCCAGGCGTCCCTGTCCCAGGCGTCTCTGTCCCAGGCGTCTCTGTCCCAGGCGTCTCTGTCTCAGGCGTCTCTGGCCTGGGTTGCGGCTCGACTACCGGCGTTTCCACCTCCTCCGCCCCGGAGGTGGGGGTGGCCTCATTACACCCCGCAAGCGCCAGGAGAAGGAACAGGCCGAACGCGGCGGTGACCTGCAGAGCCGCACCGCGAGGGACTCGCTTCGGTGATCTCCGACACCGGCCCACCAGAATCCACCGTGGCCGGGTGGAGGGTACACTGAATCCTGATAGTAATCGACGCATCTTCCCCCAGTACGACACTCGTCGCGTTGTGTCAATGATATTTCATTAAATTATCGTAATAATTTCGTGCAATTCGATATTTTGTAGGTAAAGATCGTGCAAGGAGTCATTCGGTCACCCTGCGGATGGATGGCAAGGGCGAGCCGGCGGGCGGGCAGGGGCGTGCCAAGCCGGTCAGCGAGTGGCGCCGTAACGGAGGGTAAGGGTCTGGTTGGCGGGGGTTGATGGGAGCGTGGTCATGGTGCCGTCCGGCCAGGTTACGGTCAGTTCGTCGATCACCGTTGCTGCGCCGGTGCCGAAGTGGGCGGAGAGTTCGCCCGATCCCAGGTAGACGCCCTCGCCGCCGATGTACCGGTGCTGCTCGGTGGCGCCGGTCCGGATCGAAACCAGCGCGCCGATGCCGTCCGGGGCCACCGCGCGGCTGTGGCCGCGGTCCAGGAACACGCGCAGGTAGTTGGTTGCGGGGCCGGTGAGGTCGTTGCGGAACAGGCTCACCGGGCCGCTCAGGTTGACGATGAGGATGTCGCGGTCGCCGTCGTTGTCGTAGTCGAAGGCGATCAGGCCGCGGCCCTGGTCGCGGTGGCGCAGGCCCACCTGTTCCTGCACGAAGTCGAACGCCGGTACGGCGCCGCTTGCCTCGGCGCCGGCGGCCGCGCCGCGACCGAGGTAGACGCGGGTCGGTTCGCTCAGCCACTCCAGGTCGCCCTGGTGGTTGGCGCGTGTCCAGCCGTTGGTGGTGACCAGGTCGAGCACTCCGTCGTGGTTGAGGTCCGCGGCCGCCGCGCCCCATCCCCAGCCGCCGTTGTTCACGCCCGCCGCCACCGACGCCTCCCGGAAGCGGTGGCGGCCCTCGTTCAGGTAGAGCTGGTTGCCGTTGCGCACCGACTCGGTGCCGGTGCGCGCGTACACCGAGGTCAGGTACCAGTCGAAGCGTCCGTCGCCGTCGAAGTCGCCGAACGAGCTGCCCATGCCCATGGCGCCGGCGCCGGTGCCGGACGCCGCGGTCAGGTCGCGGAAGCGCAGCCCGCCGTCGTTCAGGAAGTAGCGCGAGGTGCCGTAGTCGCCGGCGATCAGCAGCTCCGGGAAGCGGTCGCCGTCCATGTCCACGAATGCGGGCGCGAAGCTCCAGGTCTCCAGCACGTCGATCGCCAGCGCCGGCCCGAACATCGCCACGGTGACGTCCGTGAAGCGCCCGCCGTCGTTGCGGAACAGCCTGTTGCCGTCGTGGTACTGGTAGCCGCTCACGAACAGGTCGAGGTCGCCGTCCAGGTCGAAGTCGCCGAATGCGGCGCCCATGCCGTCGGGCCGCGGCGAGGCGGTGGTTGCCACGCCCGCCGCCACCGCTACCTCTTCGAAGCGCGGGACTCCGCCAGGAGTCCCACCCGGTACTCCTCCCGGAGCTGCGCCGGACTCGGCGCGGCCGGTTGTGGGACCGCCCGCCGCTGCACCACTCGCCAGTGGTGTGCGCACCGGCGCCGTAGATTCCGGCGGCGTGCGTCCCGCGCCTGCCGCGGAGGCGTCCTCGGGAGTCGCCGGTACCGTTCGGGCGTTCTGGGCTGCGGATGCCGCGGTCGCAGCCGGCACGCCGAGGTTGCGGTACAGGCGGTGGGCGCCGGGGCGGCGGTCGCCGGCGGACTCGCCGAGGCTGGTTACGTACAGGTCCTGCCAGCCGTCGCCGTCGAAGTCGCCCACCGCCGCCGCCAGCCCGCGATGCGACCACGCCACCCCAGCCGCGGCCGCCTGGTCGGTAAAGGTGCCGTCGCCGTTGTTGAGGTACAGCGCATCCACCGCGCCGCCGCCGCCAAGCAGAAAGATGTCCTGCCAGCCGTCGCGGTTGAAGTCGCCCACCGCGGCGCCCCCGGTCATGTCCGCCACGGAGTAGTCGAGCGGCCCCCGCTCCGCGGTTAGCCCGGCCCCAAGCCCCGCCGCCCGGAAGTGCAACTCGGCCGCCGCCGGTACCGCGCCGAGAGAGGCCAGCGCAACGAAACCGGCCATCACACAGTGTATCAATTTGAAAATATCGCAGGCTGCTTGATCAGATTTTCCGGATGATTTTCGCGCTCTTTATTATGTCGTTGGCTGTATGACGGCTCAGTATCTTGGCAGGCACTGACACCTTCTGGCCGGTACTATCGTCCACCCACATTTCATGCGACCCCTTCGCCTGTCGCAGGAAACGGAAGCCGTTACGTTCCAGCACTTCAGTGACTTGGTTGTAGAAGTTGCTCGCCATATTCATAGTTCCAAACCGGATAGGTGTTTTGTTTCTTCGATGTATGAATATCGCCGCCGTAATTCGCTGCGAGCAATTCGGGAACCAAGTCCATGAGTATCTCTTGGAATTCGTCCAAAGATGCAGCTTCTACATGTAAGCCTGTAATGTTGCTCTCCGACCTGAAGATTTCCGCGTCATCGTCCCATCGGGCTCGCACCCAAAAGGTCACTGATTGAATCCTCCTACGCACTTTTGCGCACGAAGGAGTATACTGGCGCGCTACAGGGCGCGCAACGCCCATGTTGCCCGGTTGCCCGGCACAGATCGGGCACGTATCATCACCGCTGGCGGTAGGGGTCGGCGGCGTCGCGCAGGCCGTCGCCCACGAACATGAACGCCATCACGGTCACGATCACGAACAGCGCCGGGATCAGCATCCACGGGTAGGCGGCCACGCTGCGCACGTTCTGGGCCGCTTTCAGCAGCACGCCCCAGCTCACCGCCGGCGAGCGCAGCCCCAGCCCCAGGAAGCTGAGCGCGGTTTCGCCCAGGATGATGTCCGGGATCGCCAACGTCAGGTGCACGATCAGGTAGCTGGCGAACGACGGCAGCAGGTGGCGGGCGATCACCGCCCGCTCGCGCAGGCCGGCCAGCCGCGCCGCCATGGTGAAGTCGTGCTCGCGCAGTTCCAGCAGCTTGCCGCGTACCACCCGTGCCAGGCTGCCCCAGCGCACCAGCGACAGGATCACCACGATGCCGAAGTAGAGTTGCAGCACCGACCAGTCCTTGGGCAGCGCCGCCGCCAACCCCATCCACAGCGGGATGGTGGGTATCGAGATGATGAACTCGATCATGCGCTGGATCAGCATGTCCGCACGCCCGCCGAAGTAGCCGGAGATGCCGCCGAACACCACCCCCAGCAGGAACGAGATCGCCACCCCCACCAGGCCGATCGACAGCGAGATGCGCGCCCCGCACAGGGTACGCGACAACAGGTCGCGGCCGAGCGCGTCGGTGCCGAACAGGAAGATGCCCGCCGGCCGCTCCACCCCGTACAGCCGGATCCGGGTCGGGAACAGGCCCAGCAGCCGGTACTCTTCTCCCTTCGTAAAGAACCGAATCGGGTAGCGGATGTCGGTGAGCTCGGTGAAGGTCGCCTCGAAGGTCTCCGGATTGAGGGTTTGCTCGGTGGGATAGACGTAGGGGCCCACCAGCCGGCCTTCCGCGATCCAGTGGATGCGCGACGGTGGATGGTTCTGCAGACCCTGGAACCGCTCCTTGATGGTGTAGGGCGAGAAGAAGTCGCAGAAAATGCCGAGCAGGTAGAACACGATCAGCACCGCGCCGCCGACCAGCGCCAAGTGGTGGCGGCGGAACTTGCGCCACATGAGCTGCCACTGCGAGGCCATCCAGTACGCCTCCTGGGCGGCGGTCTCGCGGGCGCTGAGGGCGGCGTCCTGGACGGTCACGCCGTCGGCGGCGGAGCGGGCGGTGTCGCGGTCGGGGTCGACGGGTGGGCGCATCAGCCGGCGCGCGCCTCGAATCGGATGCGCGGGTCGCTGGCCACCAGCAACAGGTCGGAGAGCAGCGTCCCGACCACGGTGAGCATGTTGATCATCAAAAGCAGCGAGGAGGCCAGGAACATGTCCTGGAACTGCAACGCCCGAAACAGCAGCGGCCCCACGGTCGGAATGCCGATCACCAGCGCGGTGATGATCTCACCCGACACGATCACCGGCAGCAGCCAGCCGATCGTGCTGATGATCGGGTTGAGCGCCACCCGCACCGGGTAGCGGAACAGCAGCCGCGTCTCTGCCACTCCCTTCGAGCGCGCCGTGATCACGTACTGCTTCTCCAGCTCGTCCAGTAGGGTGGCGCGCATGATGCGGATCACCCCGGCCGTGCCCGCGGTGCCCACCACCACGATCGGCAGCGGCAGGTGGGCGAGCAGGTCGATCACCTTGCCCAGGCTCCACGGCTGCTTGAGGTATTCGGGCGAGAACAGCCCGCCCGGACTCATCCCCACGGCCAGCAGCCCCATCATCAAGATCAGCGCCAGCAGGAAGTTGGGCGTGGCCAGGCCGACGAAGCCGATGAACGAGAACAGGTAGTCGCCGGCCTGGTACTGGTGAGTGGCGGAGTAGATGCCGATCGGAATCGCCATCACGAAGGTGAAGATCAGGGTGGTGCCGGAGATCAGTGCGGTCAGGGCGATGCGCTCGCCCACCACCTCCGCCACCGCCCGGTTGAGCAGGAACGAGAAGCCCATGTTGCCGCGCAGCAGGTTGCGGAACCAGCGCCAATACTGCACGTGGATCGGCTTGTCGAGCCCCCATTGCTCGCGCATCGCGTCCATCATCGCCTGGTCGGCCGCCTCGCCGGTCTCCGCCATGCGGCGCGCGATCGACGACACGATATCTCCCGGCGGCAACTGGATGATGATGAACGACACCAGGGTCAGCAGCCACAGCAGCAGGATCATGTACAGAAAGCGTTTGACAAGGTATTGCGGCATCAGGTCAGGGGAGAGCGGATGGAAAACAACGGCGCCCGGCAGGATGCTCTGAACCCCTGGCCGGGCGCCGACATGACAGCGTGTCCGGTGGCGACCGGTTCGCTACATATCCTTCAGGTAATACACCTCGTTATCGTAGGTCCACGCCAGCACCAGTATACCGTCGCGCACGAAGTTGCCGAGGTTGTTGCCCACCGCCAGCATCAGCGGCTCCGGCGTCACCGTGGCCGTGTGCCACAGGTTCCGCGCGTTCAAGGCCAACAACTCGTTGGTGATCGCCTCGTACTCGGGCGTGCCGGCCTCCGTCAGCTTCATGGCGTCGGCGAGTTCGAACAAGCGCAGGATATCGGGGTCATCAGGCTTCTCGCCTTCGGCTCCCTGGGAGTGATACCAGATGCCCCACGGCGCGGTGGTCGCGGTGCAGCAGTGGATCCAGTGCCACGGCGGCAGCAGCTTCATCGGGTAGCGCTGGCGCGCGATCAGCTCGCTCGCCCCGCCGCCCGGCCAGAACGACGAGTCGATGTCGTTGGCCATGGCGCGCTCGAAGCCCAGCTCCTCGGGGACGAACTTGGGCGTCATCTTGATGCCCACCGCCTCCCAGTAGCCGCTGATCAGGTCCATCATGTTCTCGAAGTAGGCGCTCCACTCGGCGGGCCAGGAGCCCTCGAACGCCACCGGCTCGCCGTTGTCGGGGCGCACCCGCCACGTCCTGTCGCTGTCCCACGCCAGCCCCATCTCGTCCAGGAGCTGGTTGGCCAGGTCCGGGTCGTACTGGGCGAAGTCTTCCTTCATCCAGGTCTCGAAGCCGGTCCACGCCTCCGGTGCGGGAATCAGCACCGGCTTGGCCTGGCCGAAGAACAGCGTGTCGCTGATGTCCTGGCGGTCGACCGCTACCGACAGCGCCTGCCGGAAGCGCACGTCGTTGAAGATCGCGTTCAGCCCCGGGTCGGTGTGGGTGTAGTTGAACACCCAGCCGGCCGCGGTGGCGGTGGTCATGTTCTGGTACTGGGTCAGCTCGTAGTTGCCGTCCTCCTCGTTGCGCTTCAGCACCGGGGCGTCGGCCAGCGACAGGCCGGTGGCCAGGTCCAGCTCGCCCGCCATCACCTTGACCGGCAGTTGCTCGGCGGCGTTGGACAGGAAGGTGACCAGGATCTCGTCCAGGTAGGGGAGCTGGTTGCCGACGGTGTCGATGCGCCAGTAGAACGGGTTGCGCGCCCACAGCTCGGAGTCCAGCCCGTCCTCGGCGATAATCCACGGATCGAGGGTGGGCATGCCGATGTCGTTGGCGGACATCACGGTGGGGCGGGAGCCGGGGCCGTCACGCTCGGCGGAGCGCTCGCGGAACGCCTGCGTCCAGCTCTCGAAGCCGGCCTCCTTGGCCAGCTCGTCGGCCTTGTCGTTGTAGTCGATGTGGAATTGCGCCAGGTAATGCTCGGGGTAGAAGGGCCGGTCGCGCATCAGCACCAGTTTCGCGATCGGGAACGGATCCTCCCAAGTGAATGCCACGTTGTACTGGTCGGTCACCTCGATCTGCGGCAGCTTGCCCTGCCAGGTTACGCGCGGGCGGGCGCGCGAGAACACGCGGTCGTCGTTGCCCACCGCGTCCAGCCAGAACACGAAGTCGTCGGCGTCGAAGTCCTCGCCGTCGGACCACTTCTGGCCGGGGCGCAGTGCGATGTTGAGCGTGTGCTTGTCGGCCGACACGGAGTAGTCGGCGACCACGTTGGAGTGGATCCTGGTGCCGTCCGGGGTGAGCTTGCCGAGCGGTTGGGAGGCGCCCTCGATCATCATGCCCGGCTCGTTCTGCACCGCGACGCCGTGCCAGCGGAAGCGTCCGCCATACTGGCCGATTTCGTTCGGCGGGCGGATTACCGCCGGGTCGGCGGGCAGGCGGTCGACCACCGCGGGCAGCTCGCCGGCCGCCACGCGCGCCGCCAGCACGGGCGACTCGCCAAGGGCGGTGATTTCGTTGCCGGTTGCGGCCATGTAGGCGCTGGCGGTGGGCCAGTAGTAGTCCACGTAGGGCGTGCCGCCGGCCGCCTCCAGCGCCATCATGGCGCCGCCGGAGCCGTCGCCGGCCCCCTCGCCCTCGCCGGAGGCGAACAGCGGTGCCGCGGCAAGGGCCGCGGCCAGCGCGGCGGCCAATAGAACAGTGTATCTCTTCACGATTGATTCCTCCTGTTGAATTTGCACGAGCCGATCCTACCACCGGAGCGCCGGCGAAGCAACGCCCCGGGTTGGGTGGTGAGGGTGGTGCAGATGCGGCAGCGGCGGCGGACTCCCGCAGCCTGTGGCGAAACACCGGCTGCCTTGCGGCGGTGCAGCCCGGCTGGTTGCGTTGCTGCGCGATCACATGTGGTCGGCGTGCGTGCTCGTTCGCCTCGGCCATTGACACGCAGGGTACTATAGTGTGGTGTGGAGGCGTGCAATGGAAACAGAAACAACGCGGGGCGAAATGATCGGACCGCACGGAGAGAGCCGGCAGAGGAGATGGCGACTGCCCGGCACGTCGCACGGCTGGCGACGAAGGAGGCCGAGGCGTTTTCATCGATGAGAGCAAGCAGGCTGGCGGTAGGATTGGCGGACGAGCGCGTGCTGATGGCCCTCGGAGCCGGGTCAGGAGAGTCGTCCAACAAGGCGGTCACCTCGGGACGGTCGCACGGACGCGCCGAGGACGAATGGTCAGCTGGACCGCTGGCAGAGACTATCAAGGAATGAACCACAGCGAGAAACTGACGGGCGCAGTGCTTGGATGCCGGTTGCTTATTACTGGTTGCGATACCACCGGAAGTGGTCGGAACTTCGATTCTTAGGAGTTAGATCTCCATATGAGAAAACCGAAGCAGAAGCCACGACGCGAGAAGCTGTCAGAACAGGAGCGTATTGAGTTGGCGTCGCGCGCTACATACGTCGGTAGTTGTGAACACAAAGACCGTCGTTGGTGGGGCGGTCTTCCTTGCTCCCGACAATTACCGGGAGGCCGGATTGGGCGGCTCGGCAAACAGCAAACATCTATATGTCGACTTGTCGACGACGAAGGCCGCGATCTTGCAACTACATTGGTGCGCGAGGCGATTAGGAACGGCACCTACAGGTTCGTCGAGACGGATCATCAATTCCCCGGGCGGATTTGGCACAAAGATCACCTCGGGAGGACTTGGGAGGGCAGGTGTATCAATACCGATTTGGGAACATATAAGGGGTGGCCAGTTGAAGAGGATTGAATATGCTTGAGTTCTCACTCGATTGGCTTGACGGTGCGTTGAACGCCATCGTCGAGGAGCGCAGGACGCTGTGCAATCTACGAATCTATGTCGATGGGAAGAACCTATGTGACTTTGTCGATTATGAGGACAATGTCAAACTTCACAGCCTGACCGTTCCCGCGATCCATCTCGCAGAGGGTATTGCAAGTAACTGGTGGCAGATCTTTGGATCACGTGACATAGAACATCCAATTCTAGAATATAGAAGCGGATTTGCGCTCCCCGATTTGAGATTCAGATCAGACGGTTCGACTTTCGAGGCAATTTCGAAGACACACATTAGTAAAAATCCGCATCTTCGGTTTGGGGTAGAATCACATACGACCCTAACTCGCGCCGAAGCGGAAAAGGCGTTGGGAAAGTTCGTATACACTGTCGTAGATCGTCTCAGTTCCACGAACATCGAAGGATCGGAAGTGGCTACTTGTTGGAGACGAGTATCTGAGTCGAGGCGCGATCCAGGGGAGCGAGCATTCTGTGAGGCTGCGGGGGCTTTGAGATCTGATCCGTACTCAATCTCGGAAGCAGATGAGATGTTTATCGATACAGCTAGTATGCTTTTTTCGGACGAGGCACTGATCGAGTTCTTGGCAGGGACGAACAAAGAGGATCGTTCGATGTATTCGGCTGATTGGCTGAGTGCAATAGAGAATAGGCCGCAGGCGGTTTCGATTCTGCCAGACCTAACTGGCATACACCTGTCTATCAGGGAGGGCATTCGTAGAGACCTGCACGATCGGCCGTGGGCTCTAGGCTATCGCGCTGCCCGGGCTTGTCGGAAGCTTTTGGGAGATGGTGAAGACACACGTTACAGTTCAGTTGCCGCTATTGCAAACGCGCTTGGCTCTTCTCGTTTCGCAACTACGGAAATAGAGGGTGATATCCGCGCACTGATCTCACATGAGAATGGTCAGGCACACATTCACTTACATGAGCACGGATCCGTTCCCGTGAATAACTTCGCGTTTGGCCGAGCCGTGGGGGATGCCGTCGTTTTTCGCGAAGGCGGACGTGCGGTAGTTAACAATCTGCATTACGCTGAACGGCAGGCTACTGGCAGGGCGTTCGCCGCCGAGTTCCTCGCCCCGGTGAATGAGGTGAAATCCATGACGGACGATGGAAGAGATTGTTACGAAATAGCGGATGAGTTTGATCTGTCTCCGCAGGTAATCGAGGATCAGCTATACAACCAGCAGCGAATTGAGTATGCGTGCGCGGCAGATTAGGGGCTTTCCTACCGATCTGTGGCCGTTCGGGATGGTATTGAGGGGACAAAGCTGGTGACGCTGAACTTGCGCGGACCTCGTACGCCGTTCCCGAAGTTTGTTGAGATAGCCGGATGGGCAGTATCCGCGATCGTGGGAGGCTTGATACTGAAGTACACGTCGAACACGTCGGCGACAAGGCGTCTCGGTATCGACAATCAGCCCGTCGAAGTCGAATATCAGGGCACGCAGAGCCATCGTGGAGCGCCGATCTTACCGGCTGATCATGGCTGCTGCCCCGAGGTAGGGAAAGGGTTCACCAGCCTGACCCCACTGGCAGCGAAGTCATCGACGTTGCGTGTCGCCAGCGTGAGAGAGTGTGTCAGAGCCGTCGCCGCAATCAGACTGTCCCGGACCGGATGGCACGGGGACGTACCAGTCCTTCACCGGACAGGAGAGCAGCAGGTCTACCAGTCCGTGGTTCTTTGGCGGTCTGTTCAAAGTCAGGCGGTACACGCCGGCGCCGTGGCGTTCGACTTCGAACTCGCGGCCGGGCTCGATGCCATCCCGGCGGCGATACTCGGCCGGCAACACGATCTGACCCATTGAGGACACGGTTGTTATCATGACGGTAGGATACCGTCTTACTGGGCGGTCGGACATTGATGCCGCCGGGCAGCGCGATGCAGCGTGCCTGGTGCCTGACGAACCGGGTCCGGTCAAGGGTTGAGCGTATCCTCGATTCCTCCGTAAGCTAACGTATGGAGGAATAGCGATGCCGTTGAACATCAAGGACGACGATACCCACGCATTGGCGAAGCGGCTCGCAGGTGTGACCGGCGAGTCTCTCACAAAGGCGGTAAAGCGGGCCATCCAGGATCGTTAGTCACGTGGCCAAGTTCTGGTTGGATCCGGTAAGACTGCAAGACAGTGGAGGACTAAGACGCTCCGATCTCCGTGACGTAGAGCGTCTCGTTACGGAGCATCGGGCGACTCTCATGGAGGCGTGGAATGAGTATTTCAACCGTTGAAGTGCGTGTCCGCGACGCCTCGAGCGTGGCGATTGACGACGACACTCTTACCGCTGACCTCAGCGATGGCCGCACCATTTCGGTACCGCTGACGTGGTATCCCCGGCTCGTGCATGCAACAGTGGGGGAGCGATGCAACTGGAGGCTGGTCGGCAGAGGCTTTGGCATCCACTGGCCCGACCTCGACGAGGATGTCAGCGTTGAGGGTTTGCTGGCTGGCAGGCCCTCGGGGGAGAGCCAGCGATCGTTCAAGCGTTGGCTGGAAGCGAGGAAGCGTGAATGACGGCTGGCGAGCCGCCGCAGCGATGCGACGCGGGCTCTGGTTGTGCTGAAGTTCTGGCTGGTCGGGAGTCAGGTCGGAGCCCAGCCGGGCCGGCTGGGAGGGCCCAACGGTGATCAGAGCGTCCTCCACGTGCGGTCCGGTTGAAGCGTCAGCGGCTGCGCTACTTCGCACCGTCCTGCGAGTTCCATAATAGGGAAAGCTCGCCCTCGACGGTGAGGAGCTCGGGGAGTGTGCCGGTTGCGACCGCCGTGCCGTCGAGCAGCACCAATGGAGGCGCTGGGTGCAATCCGCGAAGGAGAGCCACTCAACGCAAGAGTGTTCCGGCAACAACCTGATTGACATGTCGCGGGCACTCACGGCGAAGCAGTACTCGGGAATCACATGGAGTCCCGGGGGCCAGTAGCATCGCGCCCGAAGGGGTTGATTACCCGCAGGCCGTCGTAGTCCTGGTCGGGGTTCAGGTATTCGGAATAGATCGCCTCGCAGCCGCAGGTGCGTGCGGCCGCGACAGGTGCAGCGCATCGCGCGGCAGGTTGTCGGCGGCGCGCAACCCGCCGCCGCGGGATCGGATAGCCTCCGGGGTCTCGTCCTGAAGAGGGCGCAAACGGTCGAATCTGCTTTCAGGAGCCCCGTGTTCGACCAGCTCCGTCAGGTAGGCGCGGACCAAGGCCGAAACCGACGTGCCGATTTCGGCCGCCTTGATATGGGACCGGCGATAGGTCTCCTCGTCGACCGATACGGTAATGTTCTTCATCCTCACCGTCAGACAACCTGTGCGCCACACCATACTGTGCCGTTCAGAGCCGGTGCAATCGGAATCGCGCCCTCGTTGACAGAGTGTCTATACGTACGGTATACAATCACAACAGATGGCTCAGGTAAACTTCCGGATGAAAGATGAACGCTTGGCGCTGATCGATCGTGCGGCGGCGATCCGTGGGGTCACGCGGACCGAGTTCGTACTGCGTTCGAGCGAGGCGGCGGCGATCGAGGCG
Organism: Spirochaetaceae bacterium; assembly: GCA_028821475.1. Lineage (GTDB taxonomy): Bacteria > Spirochaetota > Spirochaetia > SZUA-6 > Bin103 > Bin103. Next base: position 8,705 of record JAPPGB010000023.1, on the reverse strand, counting down.
CTGAATGAGCGACCGGTTATCGCGCTCGGCGATGAAGCGTACGCCGCGTTCGTCGCTGCACTCGATGGGCCGGTGGAGCCGAACAACCGCTTGCAGGAATTGTTTGGGCGCCGGCCGCAGTGGGAGCGCTGACCGGTCCGCAGCCGCTGAATCCCGGTCACGACGTATCGCGGTTCGACTGCGGCGCAGCCAGCATCAATACCTGGCTGCGCCGGAAGGCTCGGCTCAACGAAGCCAAGGGCGGCGCCAGGACGTACGTCGTGTGTGACGGAGACAGCGTGGTGGCCTTCTACAGTCTGGCGGCCAGTTCCGTGGAGCGACGCAGGGTGTCGTCTCGAGTCGGCCGGAGCATGCCTGAGCCGATCCCCGTGATCCTGTTGGGACAGCTTGCGGTAGACGAGGCACATCAAGGAGTGGGGCTGGGATCCGACCTGCTGGTCGATGCCGCGAAGAGATCGTTGGCCGCCGCCGATGTGATCGGAGCGCGTGCCATTGTCGTCCAGGCGCTTGACGATCGAGCGGCGGAATTCTCCCAGCGTTGGGGGTTCCGTCCGTTTTCGGAACACGAGCCGCTCATGTTGATCCTGCGCATCTCCGAGCTGAGCGTTGCTCTGCACGGGTGATTCTTGAGGCGCGGGCCCCTGCGGTCCTGCGGTAGCCGAATTGCAGCGAGCTTCGTGCTGTTGTAGGCTCGTGAACTACCAATGAACACTCGCTCGGAACATCTGACCAATGCAGCGACGCTCGCGCTGCGTACGCCGGTCTGTGAGCGGATCGGGATCGAGTACCCGGTGTTTCAGGCCGGCATGGGGTGGGTGGCCCGGGCGGAGCTGGCGGCCGCGGTGTCGGAGGCGGGCGGGCTCGGCGTGATCGGCGCCGGCACCGACATGGCGGCGGACGAGTTGCGGCGCCAGATCGCGGCGACCCGGGAGCTGACCGACAAGCCGTTCGGGGTGGACATCCTGTTCGCGACCGTGCGGGCTACGGGCAGCGAGGCGGCGCGCTACACCGACGCGGTGCAGGAGATGGTGCAGGTGGTGCTGGACGAGCGCGTGCCGGTGCTGATTTCCGGCCTGGGCAGCCCGGCGGCGGCGGTTCCGGAGGCGCACGCGCGCGGCATCTTCGTGATGTCGGTGGTGGGCGCGGTACGGCACGCGGTGAAGGCGGTGGCCGGCGGGGTGGACGCCGTGATCGCCTCCGGCTGCGACGGCGGTGGCCACGTGGGCACGATCGGCACCGCGGTGCTGATTCCGGCGGTGGCGGATGCGGTCGACGTGCCGGTGCTGGCCGGCGGCGGGCTGGCCGACGGGCGCGCCCTGGTGGCGGCCTTGGCCCTGGGCGCGCAGGGCGTGTGGATGGGCACCCGCTTCGTGGCGTCCGAGGAGGCGCACGCGCACGGCAACTACAAGGGCAAGATCGTGGCCACCTCGGAGGCGGGTACCGTGGTCACGCGCGCCCACAGCGGCAAGCCGTGCCGGATGATCCGCAACGAGTTCACCGACTCGTGGGAGGCGCGCCAGGACGCGATCGAGCCCTACCCGCTGCAGGCGCTGCACGTCGGCCACGCCGCTTCCGAGCTGGGCCGCCACCGCGGCGACACCGACCACGGCGTGCTGCCGGCCGGGCAGAGCACCGGCCTCATTCGCGCGGTCAAGCCGGCCGGACAGGTGGTGCGCGACGTGATAGCCGAGGCCGGCGCCGCCCTGGAGCGCCTCGCTCAGGTAAGCGGGCAAGGACGTCCGTAACGCCGGAGACAATTCGGAAGGGGCGCACCGGGCTCGCGCGCCGGTCATTGTTCTCCGGTAAGCTCGAACCCCTCGTAGCCGTTCGCCGCCACTTCCGCGCACTTGTCGGCGTACGCCGGGAAGCCGGGTAGGGGCATGAACACGCGCGGCTTGCCGGGGATGTTGGCGCCCAGGTACCAGGAGTTGCAGGTCGGGTACAGGGTACGTCCGGCGACCTCGTTGACGTGCTCGACCCATTCGTCCGCCGCCGCGGCCCTGGCCTCGATGCAGGCGATCCCCCGCCCGCGCAGGTAGCCGATGCAGTCCGCCACCCACTCCACGTGCTGCTCGATCGCCACCATCATGTTGGTCAGCACCGACGGGCTGCCGGGGCCGGTGATGGTGAACAGGTTGGGGAATCCCGGCACGGTAAGGCCGAGGTAGTTGCGCGGCCCGGCCGCCCACTCGTCGCGCAACGTCACGCCGCCGCGCCCGCGCAGGTCGATCGCCGTCAGCGCGCCGGTCATGCCGTCGAACCCGGTGGCGAAGATGATGCAGTCCAGCTCGTAGTGCGTGTCGGCGGTGCGCACCCCGGCCGGCGTGATCTCCCGGATCGGGGCCGCGTGGATGTCGACCAGCAGCACGTTGCGGCGGTTGAACGCCTCGAAGTAGCCGCTGTCCAGCACGGGACGCTTGCAGGCGATGGTATGGGCCGGACACAGCAACTCGGCGACCCGCGGGTCGCGCACGGTGGCGCGGATCTTGCGGCGCACGAATTCCGCCGCCGCGGCGTTGGCTTCTTCGTTGACCATGAGGTCGTTGAAGCTGCCGAAGAACAGGAATCCGCCCTCCTGCCAGCGCTGCTCGAAGATGCGCTCGCGCTCGGTGGCATCCACGGACAGCGCCGAGAAGTCGTTGCCGGGCCGGTGCGAGAGCTGGCCGCTGTGCATGCGCCGGTTGCGGGCGCGGAAGCCGGCGTAGTCGGCCTTGATCTCGGCTACCAGCTCGGGGTCGACCGGCTGGTTGCGCGCCGGCACCGAGTACTGGGCGGTGCGCTGGAACACCACCAGCCTGCGCGCCTGCCCGGCGATCACCGGGATCGCCTGCACCGCCGACGAGCCGGTGCCGATGATCCCGACCCGCTGTCCGACGAAGTCCACGCCCTCGTGCGGCCAGCGCCCGGTGTGGTAGGTGGGGCCGGCGAACGAGTCCGCCCCGGCGATCGGCGCGGTGATCGGCACCGACAGGCAGCCGGTGGCCATGACCAGGAACTGCGCCGACAGCGCGTCCCCCCGCTCGGTCCGCACCCGCCAGCGGCCCTCCGCTTCGTCCCACGCGGCGGACGCCACCCGCGTGTTGAAGGAGATGTCGGAGCGCAGCCGGAACCTGTCAGCGACGTGCTCCAGGTAGCGCAGGATCTCCGGCTGGGTAGGGTAGCGCTCCGGCCACTCCCACTCCTGCTGCAGCTCCTCGCAGAAGCTGTACGAGTACTCCAGCGTGTCGGTGTCGCAGCGGGCCCCCGGGTAGCGGTTCCAGTACCAGGTGCCGCCCACGCCGCCGCCCGCCTCCAGCACCCGCACCGACAACCCGAGCTGCCGGATCCGGTACAGCATATACAAGCCCGACGCCCCGGCACCGACGATCAGAACGTCGAACGACGTTTCGTGAAACGTATCGTCCAACGTCTCATCGAACGCCGCGGCCTTGTTCTGCTCGCTCTCAACCGGTCGCGTCACCACAGCAGCGGCCCCGCGTTCCGGTTCGGCGTCGTCAACTCTCTCATGGCACCTCGTCCGACCATACTATCTGCGTCAGCGAACGGGCAAACATCAACCACGGCGCGGGTGCGAGCGCCCAAAGCGGTAAGCGATCATTGCAGAGGAGTCTACCTCCCTCGAGGACGCGGAAGCGAACATCCTGGAACGGGCGAACTGGATCGGCGACCCGGTCGTGCACGGCTTCGCATCGACCGCCGTAGTCGGGAGCGCAGGTGCCACGATCGCGTGATCATGCCCCCGCCCGCTCGATTGCCGCATGCGGTCCGGCGGTCCGCCCGCGCGATACTCGCGGCGGATGCGTGATCTGGTCAGGTTTTCGACGAGGGGGCCAAGCGAGCCTTCGCGCCATTGGATGTCTTGAAACCGTGTCGGGCCTCGGCGCGCCGGTATCGGTAGGGGTACCGCGGTGCCATCGGCAACACCGGACTCGGGACGCGGCCGTAGCTGGAGTCGAAGCCCTTGCGGCTCAATACGATCTTCACGACGTCGACAGGGACTACGGCGCCCGCTGGGGGTCGACACGGACGGTGACGATTTCGGTGTCGTGGTATTGCTCGTGGCGGACCGACGAGGCGAGGTGGCGCAACAGCCGCAGCGAGATCTCGCGCTCGTCCGGGACCTCGGCGGAGTGGGCGTCGACCAGCGCCAGTCGGTCCTGGAGGTTGTCCTGACCGGTGGAGGCGATGAACTCCAGCAGGGCGCCACCGTCTTCCTTGCGGGCGACGATCAGCAGGCGCCGGCGCGCGGCGGCCCCTTCCTGGTCGACCAGCGACGCCAGCGTCTCCTCTCCGGCTGCCTCCAGGCGTTGCGCCATGGCCGCGTCCCAGCCGTTGCGGCGCGCGAACGTGGCGAGGAACTCGTTGATCGTCGGCAGGTTGGCGAGATCGGCCTCGACTTCCAGCCGGCGGCGGCGCGGCGCGGTGATTTCCATGAACAGGGTCATCAGGATCGCCACCAGGCCGCCCGCCGTCATGCCGTTCTGCAGCAGGCCGCCGGCGAACTCGGCGAAGTACTCGGGGAAGATTACGCCGCCCTGAAAGCCGACGCCGGCCCAGAACGACACCCCCACCACCAGTCCCTTGCGGTAATCGATGCCATCCTGGATCACCATCTTCATGCCGGTGACGAACAGCATCGCCAACAGCACGGTAATGTATGCCGACGCCACCGGAGGCGGAATCGCCAGAACCGCGGAGAGCGCCTTGGGCAGGAACGCCAGCGCCACGAAGATCACCCCGATGGCGACGCCGACCCCGCGCGCGCCGACGCCGGTCAGCTCGGTTACCGCGATGCTCGTCGAATAGGTGGTGTTCGGTACCGTGCCGGCCAGACCGGAGATCAAGTTGCCGGCGCCGTCCGCGGCCACCGCGCCCTGCACGGCGCGGAAGTCCACGGCTCTCGGGCGGCGCCACGACACGCGCTGGATCGCGACGCCGTCGCCGATCGTCTCGATGGCGCCGACCAGGGTCACGAACACGAACGCCGGCAGCAGCGCCCAGAACACCGGCCCGAAGCTCAGGTCGAAGCCGGGCCACGCGGTGTTGGGAATGCCCACCCACGCAGCCCGCCCGACGGCGGCGGCGTCGTACAGGCCGAACGCGCCGGCGACCAGCGAGCCGGCGACGACGCCGATCACCGGCGCCCACAGGCGCAGCGGGCCGGTGGCCTTCAGTGCCAGCCCGGCGATGACCAGCACGGTGACCAGGGCGCTGACCGGAGCGGCCAGCGGCGTGGTGCCTTCCGGCACCTGGCTCAGCATGTCGAACACGATCGGCATCACCGTGACCGCGATCAGCATGATCACCGTGCCCGCCACCGTCGGCGTGAGCACCCTGCGCAGCAGGGAGAGGCGTGCCGCGAGCGCGAACTGGAACAGCGAGGAGATGACCACCAGGGTGGCCAGCATCGCCGGGCCGCCCTGTGCCAGGGCCGCCACGCACACCGCGATGAATGCCCCGGAGGTGCCCATCAGCAGCACGTAGCCGGCGCCGATGCGGCCGACCCGGACCGCCTGCAGCACGGTGGTGGCGCCGCTCACCGCGACGGCCGTGAACACCGCCCACGACAGGTAGGTCTCGCTGCCGCCAGCCGCGCGCACCACGATCGCCGGCGTCAGCACCACCCCCGCGATGCAGAGAATCGTGAACTGCAGGCCGAGCCCGACCGTCAACGCACGGGGCGGCCTTTCGTTCGGTTCGTAGCGTACGCCGGATCGGCTTGCGGACTGTCCGGTCTGCATGACGTGAAACTCCCGGAGTGCTCGGGCGGCGATCCGTCTCCGACTCGCCGGCCACGGCAACACTTGCGATAGTAGCTGGTAATAGGCAGATGGACCAGTTCGGCAAGGCGGACGAGTTCCTGATGCCGACCACCGAGCCGCTCACGGCACCGGTCGCGCCGCGGCGTTTCCCGACCGCACGGAAGCAGTGGCTGCCCGATGCGATTCACGACCTGGTGCGATGGAGCGACGCCGGCAACCGGCGTGCGCCGCGCGCTTAGCGCCCTGCCCCGGTATCCAGCCAGCGCGTCTCCTCGGGGGTGAGGCGCAGGGAGAGCGCGTCGAACGAGGAGGCCAGCTCGTCGCGGTTGCGCGGGCCGATGATCGGGATCAGCGGCAGCGGCTGGTACAGGAGCCACGCCAGGGCAACCTGGGTGGCCGAGTAGCCGCCCTTCTCGCCGCCGAGCCGGCGCGCCCGCTCCAGGCGGGCGAAGTTGGCGTCGCTGCCATACACCTCCAGCACGCGCGCGTCGCCACGCGTGGCGGCTCGGTGAAGCTGTTGTGCAGCGACAGTACGGATACCGCCAACCCGGCGTCGCGGATGTGGCTTGCCACGGCCTCGGCATCGCGGCGCGCGCGCTCGAGGTCGAATTGCGGGGTGGCGCACAGCAACTCGATGGCGGGGTAGCCGAGTCTGGCGGTCGCGGCAATCGCCTCCTCCAGCGGCAGCGCCGCCAGGACCTCACCGAACAGCGAGGCGGTCATCGTGACCGTACCGACTCATCCCGGATCCGAACCGGGAAACGGCTGCGAGACGCCGTCGCGCAGCAGCCACGGCAACTCGGGGGTGCCGGCGCGCCGCGCCTCGGCATCGCCGAGCGTCACCATCGCCATCGCCCAGCGGTTGCGGTCGCTGTGGTTGGCCGGGCTGTAGTGCCACAGGTGAGCGTGCCAGACGATGGCATCGCCCGGCTCCAGCTCGACGTGCTCGACGGCAAGGTCGCCGGTCAACTCGTGCGGCAGCTCCACGTGTACCGCTTTCGGATACTGGACGTGGTCGACCACCGGACCGCGATGCGAGCCGGGCACCACCTGCAGGCAGCCGTTCTCGCGCGTGGCAGGATCGAGCGCCACCCAGAAGCTCAATGCGTCGCGGAACAGCGGCCGCAGGTGGTGCCGCTCCGGCGTTTGCGTCCACAGTCCGATGTCCTGGTGCCAGGGGGTGGCTTCGCCCACCCGCGCCGGCTTGGTGAAGACCGCGTTGAACCACTGCCGCACGTCGTCGCCGACCAACTCCCGGTTCAGCGCGATGGCCCGCGGTGCAGCGACGAATTCTTCCCAGACGTCCCGGTGACGCCGGCACAGTCCGGACACCTTGCGGAATCGTTCCGGCCCCATCGGGTCGCCGCCGTCGGCGCGGGCGTCGTCGAACTGGATGTCGGCCAAGCTGCCCACTTCGAGCGCGTCGGCGATGCGTCGCTTCAGGTGCTCGATCGTCGCCGCGGAGATGAAGCCGCGCTCGATCAGGTATCCCTGGGCATGATAGTCGTTGTGTATCGCGTTCATCCGGTCGTATCCCTTGTGCTGCGTCCACTATAATGCACTCGGCATGAAAATCGCGTACGTCCGTCCTTCCATCCTCAGCGTCGACCTGCCGGACGGCGAGGTGTTTGCCTACTCACAGGCATGGTACCGCCGCCGCCGCTCGCTGGTGTTGGAGATCGAGACGGCCGATGGCACCGTGGGCTTCGGAGAAGCATTCGGGCCGGCGGCCACCAACGCCGCGCTGATCGACGAGGTGTACGCGCCGTTGCTGCTGGGCCGCGACGCCCGCGACCGCGAGACGCTGTGGCTGGACCTGTACAACGCGATGCGCGATCACGGCCGCAAGGGTACCGCGCTGGAGGCGCTGAGCGCGGTCGACATCGCCCTGTGGGACTTGGCCGGAAAGTACTTCGGCGTGCCGTGCCACCGCCTGGCGGGGCGCAACTTCCGGCGGCAGGTCGCCGCCTACGCCACCGGGTTTTACCGCAAGCAGGTTGCCGGCGGCCTGACCGGGCAGGCGCCGCTGCTGGTGGAGGAGGCGCGGCGCTACGTCGCCGCCGGCTTCACCGCGCTCAAGGTCAAGATCGGGTTCGGCATCGAAGACGACGTCGCGGTCGTGGCCGCGGTGCGCGGAGCGGTAGGGCCGGAGGTAAGGCTGATGGTGGACGCCAACCACGCCTACGACGGGGCAGCGGCGCGCGAGGTTGCGCGCCGCATCGACTGCTACCGAATCGATTGGTTCGAGGAGCCGTTGATCCCGGAGGACCAGCGCGGGCTGGGCCGGTTCCGGCGCGAGTCGCCGATCCCGGTGGCCACCGGCGAGGCGGAGTTCGGCCGCTGGGGGTTCGCCGACCTGCTCCGCCACGAGGCCGCGGACATCGTGCAGCCCGACTGCTGCGCCGCCGGCGGGCTCACGGAAGTGCTGAAGGTGGCCGACCTGGCGGACGCCGCGCACGTACGCTGCATCACCCATGTCTGGGGCACCGGCATTGCCGTCGCCGCCGCGCTGCAAGCGCTGGCGATGATGGCACCTTGCCCGCCGGGTCTGGCGCCGCGCGAACCCCTGCTGGAGCTGGACCGCACCTACAACCCGCTGCGCGAGGAACTCAACCGGACCCCGCCCGCGGCCGGTCCCGGCATGGTGTTCACCATCCCCACCGCGCCCGGCATCGGCTTCGACCCCGACCGCCGCGTGCTCGAACGCTACCGGGTGGACAGGTAGCGTCCCGAACCGATGTGCAGGTGCCTGCCGTAAAGAAGGGCGGCACGGTGCGGGTCATCGCGATCGCTTGCCGCGAGCGCCGCTGACGCCCGGTCGGCGTGCCTCAGCCACAGGCCAGGAGCGCGTCTTGCAGGGTTCGTGGGATGGAGCGGGAGATCGACGGGCAGGGTCGTCTCATTCTTCCAGATCGTGAAGTAACGGAATGCTCTTAACGCGGT
>JAPPGB010000022.1:24147-62152 GCA_028821475.1 Spirochaetaceae bacterium | reverse complement strand
TACACGTGTTCTATTGTGTGTTGGCACTGCTGCTGAGTTCGCTGCTGCAACGCAAGGCGGCCGACGGCGGACAACTCCTTACCATCGACCAACTACTGGCGGAACTCAGTGGCGTGACCGAAGTGGTCAACCTCTACGCCGCGCCTGAGCCGGCCACCAGAGGGCGCTACCGGGCTCAATACGTGCTCTCTGAACGCTCGTCCCTGCAAGACAAACTGTGCCGCCTACTTGACGTATACCGACACGCCCATCCCTGACGGCACCACGGTCAGTGTATACAAGCCCCGTCCGACAGGATAGCGAGTAACTTGCTATCCTCAAATCACTTATCCACTCAGACTACCAGCCACCCGAAATAACTAGGAAACTCACGCTAGGTCCTCCTTACGAATTTGTCTGGAGTTGATAGTTCGGCGCCATCGGCGCCTTTTCAACGTATATCGAGGCGCACGCTGACGTCAAGCCCGACCAGTGGTATATCAAGCGGTAGTTCGGGCAATTGCCCCGCCACGGGGACGTTGACGTGCGGGCGCGGGCCACGATAGGTTGGCGCGACGTTTCCCAACAAGGAGGAAGTAGATGAAAGTGATACGGCGGTTCGTACCGGCCGCCCTGATCGCCGGCTTGGCGGCGGCTGCCGCGTTCGCCGGCGGGGAGGGTGAAGGCGACGTACAGATGTCCGCCCCGGCGGCCGAGATGATGGCCGAGTACGGTGACGTGTGGCAGTGGGACACCCTGCAGGATTACGAGCGGGACACCGGCAACACCATAACCCAGTTCGGCGAGGCGCCGATGCTGGCGGCGATGGTGGCGGCCGGAGATCTGCCTCCGGTCGAGGAACGGCTTCCCGAGGAGCCGCTGGTGTACAACGTGTTCGAAGGCATCGGCACCTACGGCGGGACGCTCAAGACGGCCTCGATCGGTACCGAGTACACCGAGGTGACGCCGATTCGCGGGCTGGTCGGCGCCGTGCAGACCGCCAACCGCGGTCCGGGCAAGCCGATCGACATCGTGCCCTACATCCACAAGGGATGGGAGATGTCGGACGACCAGAAGACCGTCACCCTGTACATGCGGCGCGGCATGAAGTGGTCCGACGGCCACCCCTACACCGCGGACGACGTGATGTTCTCGTTCGAGGACTTCCTGCTGATCGACGAGTTCCCGTCCGGCTGGCATCGCAGCGGCTGGGGGCCGATGACGCACGCCGAGAAGGTGGACGACTACACGGTGCGGCTGCACTACTCCGACCCGTTTCCGACCCTGCCGGGCTGGTACGAGTTCTGGGGCGGCTGGCATCCGCACTCCTATCCCAAGCACCACCTCTCCAAGTACCACGCCAAGTACAATGAGAACGCCGACGCCCTGGCCAAGGAGGAAGGCTTCGAAAACTGGGTGCAGGCAGTGTGGCAGAAACAAAGCAGCGGCGGCGACTTCCGGGTCCAGGATCTCGACACGCCGAGCACCAAGCCGTGGAACCACGAGGAGATCACCACCACCTACGTCCTCCACGTGCGCAATCCGTATCACTTCGCCATCGACCCGGCCGGCAACCAGCTCCCCTATATCGACCGCCTGCGGGTGGAGACGGTGGCCGACTCCGAGACCCTCAACCTGAAGATAATCGCCGGCGAGCTGTCGATTGCCGCCCTCGGACTGGCGACTCCGGACTTCCCGCTGTTCAAGGAAAACGAGGAGTCGGGAGGCTACCAGACGCTGATGTGGCCGCGTGCCGCCGGCGCCGAGAGCTTCTACGCGTTCAACCTCACGCACCAGGATCCGGCGCAGCGCGAGGTATTCCAGGACGTGCGCTTCCGGCAGGCGATGTCGCTGGCCATCAACCGCGAGGAGATCAACAAGGTGCTGTTCTTCGGGCTCGCGGTCCCGCGGCAGGCGGCGATGGATCCGGAGAACTCCTTCTACAAGGAGGAGTGGGCGACCCGCCACGCGGAGTACGATCCCGATACCGCCAACCGGCTGCTTGACGAAATGGGCCTGGAGCGCGGCGGCGACGGGTTCCGCCTGCGGCCCGACGGCGAAGTGCTGCACGCCCAGATTCTGATTCCGCTGGAATGGCCGATCCACGTGGCGATCGGGGAGCTGGTGGCCGAGTATTGGCAGGATGTGGGCGTGAAGGTGGACCCGCGCTCGTACAGCATCGACCTGGTGGGCGAGCGGCTGGGCACCAACGACTATGACATTGCCGTCTGGTTCCTGCGCCGCACCAACGAGAGCAAGGGCTACCTGCCGTCCAACAAGTTCACCTCCCCGGACGGCCACTACGCTCCCCTGTGGTGGCAATGGCACAATTCCGGTGGCGAGAGCGGCGAGGAGCCGCCGCCTGAGTTCCAGGATTTCTTCAAGCTGGCCGGCCAGTGGTATATCACGGCCGACAAGGCCGAGCGCGACCGCATCGCGACGCAACTGTTCGACTTCGCTTCCGAGCAGGTGCTGCTGATCGGTACGGTCGGCTACGCCCCGATTCCGGTCGTCGTGGGCAACGAGATGGGCAACGTCCCGCGCGACGTACGGTACATCGGCGACGACGTGCAGTTCCTGCGCGACGTCAAGCCGGACCAGTGGTACATCAAGAGCCAGTAGTCTGGCGGATCACGACAGGCTACTGGCCGCTGGACGGAATGGGCCGGGAGCGTTGCCGGCACGCCGCGCTCCTGGGGCGATAGTTCAGGCGACCATTGCTGCAGGAGGCCCGCTCGCGCGGGCCTCCTGCATATAAGGGGGCTAGCCGCACGGATGACCGCGTACGTGGTGCGCAGAGTGTTCTACATGATCATCACCCTGGCATTGGTATCGGTGGTGGGCTTTGCCATCATCCAGTTGCCTCCGGGCGACTTCCTGACTACCCACCTGCGCCAGCTCGGACTTACCGGCACCCAGCTCAGCGAGGAGGAACTGCAGGACATCCGGGCCTACTACGGGTTGGACAAACCGGGTTACATGCAGTACTTCGTGTGGGTCGGCAACATGTTGCGCGGCGACCTCGGCGAGTCGTACTCGTACCGGATCCCGGTCGGGGAACTGTTGGGGGACCGGCTGCCGCTCACGGTGCTGGTGTCGCTGCTCACTATCATGCTCACCTTTCTGTTGGCCGTTCCGATCGGCATCTACTCGGCCACTCATCAATATTCGCTCGGGGACTACACGGCCACCGTGTTCGGCTTCGTCGGGCTGGCCACGCCCAACTTCATGCTCGCCCTGCTGTTGATGTGGATTTCACTGAGCTGGTTCGGGTTCCCCATCACCGGCCTGTTCTCCTCCGAGTACCTGGATAAGCCGTGGAGCGTGGCCAAGTTCCTGGACATGCTGCTGCACCTGCCGGTTGCCATTGTCGTCGTTGCCACCGGCGGAAGCGCCGGCCTGATTCGGGTGATGCGCGGCTCGCTGCTGGATGAACTGCAGAAGCAGTACGTGATCACGGCGCGCTCGAAAGGGCTGGACGAGGGCTCGCTGCTGTTCAAGTACCCGGTGCGCATCGCCATGAACCCGATCATCAGCGGCATCGGCGGCGTGTTCCCGGAGATCGTCTCGGGAACGATCATCACGGCAATCGTGCTCAACCTGCCGACCGTCGGCCCCCTGCTGTTCAACGCGCTCACCCAGGAAGACATGCAACTCGCGGCGAGCATCGTGATGGTGCTCTCGGTACTCACCGTCGTCGGCGTGTTCGTGTCCGACATGCTGCTGCTGTGGCTCGACCCGCGCATCCGCTTCGGGGCGGGAAGGAGCACGGCATGAGCGACGGAATACCCCGGCCCGGCGAGGCGGGACTGCTCGCCACCGAGGAGGAAGCGGCGGAGCGCTACTATCTCGCGTCGCAGTGGACGCTGATGCGGCGCCGCTTCACGCGCCACCGCCTGGCCCTCGTCGGGCTGGTGGTGCTGGGGCTGCTCTACTTCGTGGCCCTGTTCGCCGAATTCTTCGCCACCCAGGACATCTACCGGCGCGACTCCGACCACCTGTACGCGCCGCCGCAGCGCATCCGCTTCATGGGCGAAGACGGCCTCTCGCTGCGCCCGTTCGTGTACCCGTGGCGGGTTGAGCTCGACCTGGAGACGTTCCGCAACCGCTACGCCCCGGACACCTCGCGCAAGGCGTACCTGCGCTTGTTCGCCCTCGGAGACGAGTACGAGTTGTGGGGCGTGTTCCCCAGCCGCATACACCTGGTCGGGGTCGAAGAAGGCACCCTGTTCCTGCTGGGCGCCGACAAGTTCGGGCGCGACATCTACTCGCGCACGCTGTACGCCGCCCGCACGTCGCTGTCGATCGGCCTGGTCGGGGTGGCCCTGGCGTTCGTGCTCGGCTGCACGTTCGGCGGCATATCCGGCTTCTTCGGCGGCGCCGCCGACATGGCAATTCAGCGCCTGATCGAATTCATGCAGTCGATCCCCTCCATTCCGCTGTGGATGGCGCTGTCGGCCGCGGTGCCGCGCCAGTGGGGGCCGCTGCAGGTGTACCTCGGGATCACCATCATTCTGTCGCTGCTGGCCTGGACCGGGCTGGCGCGGGTGGTGCGCGGCAAGCTGCTGCAATTGCGCGAGGAGGACTTCGTGATGGCGGCGGCGATCGCCGGCTCCACCGCAACCAGCATCATCGTGCGGCACCTGCTGCCCTCATTCCTGAGCTTCCTGATCGTGTCGCTGACGCTGTCGATCCCGGGCATGATCCTGGGCGAGACCGCGTTGAGCTTCCTGGGCCTGGGGCTGCGGCCACCCACGGTGAGCTGGGGTGTGCTGCTCAAGGAGGCGCAGAACGTGCGCACCATTGAGCTGCACCCGTGGATGATGATTCCCGGCCTGCTGGTGATCGTCACGGTGCTATGCTACAACTTCGTCGGCGACGGCCTGCGCGACGCCGCCGACCCGTACAAGAGCAACTAGAGCGGCCCGTGACGAAACTCCCGTGCGTTCGCGCGACGCTCCATCCCTGCGCCGCTGTCGGTGCGACGCCGGGCTCCGCTACGGGCTGCGCGGCCCTCATGGTCCGGCCGCGAGTTCTCGCGCTGTTGCTGCTGATCTGTGCCGTGTGCGCCGTTCCGGTGACGGCGGAGCCGCAGATCACGCATAGCGCGCAGCCGGTTGCCGCGGGAGCGGAGTGCAGCGGGGCCTTCGTCTCCCATCCCCTGCCCCACACCACCGTGTTCTCGCCGCAGCGGGGGCCGATCTTCGCCGGCGTCGGCTCGGCGCTCGGCTTGGGCGACCTGGACAACGACGGCGACATCGACATCGTCCTGGCCAACCTGGACGGACCGAGCAGCATCCTGTGGAACGGCGGCGGGCTCACCTTCACGCGCCGGGAGCTGGCCGCCGACAACGCGCGCGCGGTCAACATCGTGGACTTCGATGGCGACGGGTGGCAGGATCTGATCCTCTCCCACCCCGGCAACCCGCCGAGCCTGTGGCTCAGCGCAGCCGGGGACGGGACGCGCACCTTCTCGCGCACCGAGGGGTTCGGTCCCTGGCACGTGCTCAACGCGATCGCCCTGGCGGACGTGGACCGCGACGGCGACCTGGACTTGGCGGGGGCGAGCTATGACGGCGAGATCGCCGAGTTCTACGACGGCTTCGTGATCGGCGGCGGCGTCGCGTACTACGAGAACGTCGACGGCAAGCTGCAACCGTTCGAGCTGGTGCGCCACGCGCATGCACTGGCGCTGTTGTTGACCGACTTCGATGGTGACGGCCGGCTCGACATCCTGGTCGGCAACGACTTCGAGCTGCCCGACTACGCCTTTCTCTGGACTCCTGACGGGTTCCGGATCCGAAACCTGCTGCCCCGCATGCCGCGCAACACGATGAGCCTCGATGCCGCCGACATCGACAACGACGGCCGGCTGGAACTGTTCAGCGCCGACATGAAACCCTACGCCGACGATGCCGCCACCCGCGCGGCGTGGGGCACCCTGAGGACGAACTACGACGCGCTGGCGGCCGATGACCCGCAGATCGAGGAGAACACTCTGCTGGTGGGCAGCGTCGCCGAGGGTTTCGAGAACCGTGCCACCGCCAGCGGGGTGGACGCCAGCGGCTGGAGCTGGTCGGCCAAGTTCGCCGACCTGGACAACGACGGGCTGCAGGACCTGTACGTGGTCAACGGAATGTACAGCGAGGACTCCTTCGGGCACCTCCCCGGCGCCGAGCTGATCGAGGAGAACCAGGCGTTTCACAACCAGGGCGACGGCAGCTTCCGCCGCGCCCCGGAGTGGGGCCTGGGCAGCACCGCCGGCGGCCGCGGCATGAGCATCGCCGACCTGGACGGCGACGGCGACCTCGACATCGTGGTGAACAACCTGGGAGCGCCGGCGGAGCTGCTGGAGAACCGGCTGTGCGGCGGCTCGAGCCTGCAGGTAGACCTGCGGTGGCCCGGCAGCGGCAACACGCGCGCCATCGGTTCGCGCCTCACTCTGCACGCGTCGACCGGCTCCTACGTACGGGACATCCGCAGTTCCAGCGGCTTCCTGTCCGGCGACCCCAGCCGCGTGCACTTCGGCTTCCCCGATAGCGCCGAACTGCACCGGCTGGAGATTACCTGGCCCGACGGCGCCCGCTCCGCCCTGCCCGCTCCCGCCGCCAACACCCTGCTCACCGTGCAGCGGGCGAGCCCTTCCTGACAGGAACCGCGCGGCGCGCTATCATGCGTCCATGGCGACGCAGACGGTGAGCACGAAACAGACGAACGTCAGTCCGAACCACGCGAGTGTCAACGCGCAACACGCGAAAGCCAACACGGAACGCGCGCAGTTCGATCGCGACGGGTTCTACATCTTCCGCAACGTGCTCGACGAGGCACTCCTGGACCGCCTCCGCGAGGCCAGCGACGCCAGCTTGGCCGAGCAGGACGAACAGCACTTCGCCGAGCAGGTGGCTACCGGCAGCATGATCCTGGTGAACGGGCCGTTCATCGAGCGCTACCCGGTATTCGCCGAGTTCATCGCCCACCCCGGTGTCCTGCAGGCGCTGGCGCGGCTCGGCTTTCACGACCCCAAGTTCGGCCACGGGCGGGTGATCAGCAAGCCGCCGCACAGTCCGCCGCTGTTCTGGCACGAGGATGGCCGTTTCTGGGACGACCCGGTGAGCTACACGCCCGTTCCGATCCAGGCGTTCCTGATGTTCTACCTGACCGACACGACCCCGGAGAACGGCTGCCTGCGCGTCATTCCCGGCTCCCACCTGAAGCGCCACGCGCTGCACGACCTGGTGCCGGAGTCGCACACGCACGACAACCGGCAGTACCGGAACCCCGGCGGCAACCCGGCATTCGCCCGCTACGACGACGAAATCGACGTGCCGCTGCGTGCCGGCGACTTCGTGGCCGGGTACGGGTCGCTATTCCACGCGTCCCACGCCAACGGCAGCGACACGCGCCGCACCTGCCTCACCATGTGGTACTACCCCGCGTTCCCGGACCTCCCGGAACGCACGCAAGCCTCGGTCGCGGCGGTCGAACACGGTCTGCAACTCAGCGACGACGCACCCCCGGAGATCACCGAGTTGCTGCGCCCGCTCGCCATCAGGTACGACGGCGCCGCCGAGCCGATCCCGACCAACTGGACCTCCCGCCTGCGGTAGCCGACGCGGCGCCCGCCAGTCCACGCTATCGGTGGTCGTGCTGGTGGCGGTGGTGGACGTCGGGCACGTGCGGATGCTCGTGTTCGACCGCGTCGTGGAGGTGCGGGTGCACGTGGCCGATCCAGGCGGGCAGCCCGGGGTGCTCGTGCAGGTGGTGGCCGTCGTTGTGGCGGTGCCAGTGTTCGTGCTCCTCGGCCGGATGGTGGTGGCGATGTGCGTGACCCTCGCGCATCAGCACCAGGAGGCCGAGCACCAGTACCGCCGTGGCGGCGATCTGGATGGCGCCGAACGGCTCACCGAGTACGACCACCGCGAGCAGCACGCCGAAGAACGGCGCGGCCGAGAACACGAGTTGCCCGCGGGTGGCGCCGATATTCTGGGCGGCGGCAATGTACAGCACGATGCTCGCGCCGTAGGCGAGCGCTCCCAGCAGCAGCGTGGCCGCGGCGGTGCCGGCGGTGGCGCTCCAGCTCGACACGCCAAGCCCGATGGCGAGGTTGGTCGTCCCGGCGACCAGCCCCTTCCACAGCGTGGTCTCCTGCGGTGTCAGTCCGTCGATCAGGGAGGTGAAATGGTTGTCGAAGCCCCAGCAGACGCACGCCAGCGCCACCAGTATCCCCGGCAGGAGCCCGGCCGAATGCTCCTCCCATGACAGCAACAACGCGGCGGCCACGACGAGCCCCGCTCCGACCCAGGCGCGGCCGGTCAGATGATCGCGGAACAGCACCACGCCCAGTACGGCGGTGGCGACCAGCTCCAGGTTGAGCCACAGCGACACCGACGCGGCCGCGGCCAGCCGCAGCCCCAACAGCAGCAGCACCGGGCCGGCCATTCCGCCCAGCACCACGGCTCCGGCCAGCCTTACCTGGTTGGCGCGGTCCATGCGCACCACCCGCTGCACGACCCGCTTGCGGATCGCGAACGGACTCACCCCCAGCGCCGCCCCAAGGTAGAGTAGCCCGGCCAACTGGAACGGACTCACCTGGTCCAGCAGCAGCTTGCTCAACGGCGTCGATGCCCCGAACAGCAGCGCCGAAACCAGGGCGATGGCGATCCAGAACGTCATGCCGACGCGGCCACCGGACCATGGAGATGATGGCCCCGGCGCAAATCAAGGCTCGGCGAGGTACGGCTCAGGACGGGTCCGCGCCGTGGCAATCGTTGCACAGTCCGTACAGGGTGATTTCGTGTGTCTCGGTGAGAAAACCGTCAGGAGCCAGCGCCTCGACGCCGCGCAGGCATCCGCCCACCTCCCACAAGGCGTTGCACTCCCGGCATAGGAAGTGATGATGGTGCGGCTTGCCGGCGCGCTCGTAACGGGCCGGCGAACCGGGGACCTCGACCGCCCTCAGCCAGCCGGATTCCACCAGGTCGCGGATGGCGCGGTACACGGTGGCGATACCGAGGCGGGGCAGGTGTTCGCGCGCCGCATCGCACAGTTCCGTGGGGCTCAGTGGACGATCGTACGACTCGACCACCGCCTGGATCGCATCACGCTGTCGGGTTTGCCGTTCCATGGCGCTCCTTGTCCGGCGCGGGCCACGTCACACTCGCGGGCGCCCCAGCCTCCGCAATGCTACGTGCTGATGGCAGGAAAGTACAGGCCGGGACCGCATCCCTGCCCGCGGTGTGGCAGGCACGCCGCCGGCAGTACGGGCACAAGGCTGCGCAGCCGCTCCGGCGAAACCGGTCAACGTTGCCGGAGTCCGCTCAACCGGGATCGCCGGTCAGCAGGCGGGCGGCGCCTGTCCCGGCGGCGGCAGCCAGCAGGCAACCGCCGACGTTCAGGCCGACATTGGCGAACAGTGCCGGCCAGCGGCCGGCCTGCCAGAGCTGGACCGACTCGTAGCTGAACGCCGAGAACGTGGTAAAGGCGCCCAGGAACCCCGCCATCACCAGCAGCCGAACCGCATCGCCCGCGGGCGCCCTGCCGGCGAGAGCCCCCGCCAGGAGACCGACCGCCAGCGATCCAACGACGTTGACCGCCAAGGTACCGAAAGGGAACCGCCCCGCGTGGGCGCCGATCCAGCCGCTCAACAGGAACCTGCCGGTGGCCCCGAGGAACCCGCCGACGCCCACCCAGGCGACGGCGCGCAACAGGTCGCTCATGTCCTCAGCTACGTCAATCCAGTGAGAGAAGCGCTGACGCGCCACAGCTCGGCGGCGAGGCGGCGGTCGCCGGCCGCGGACGATGCGCGCGTCTGCCGCCGGTTCACGAAGTATGCTCCGGTGACGTCGGCGACGTCCGGCGCCAGAGCCAGGTGCAGCGGGGTACGCGCTCCGTCCGCCACCGGACTGCCGCCGCCGAAGTTCACGTGCAGCAGCTTGGTGTCGATTACGCCGGGATGGAGGAAGTTGGCGGTCACCTCGGCGGCGTCGAGGCGGTGGGCCAACTCGCAGGTGAACAGGGCGTTGGCGAACTTGGAGTTGCAATACGCCTGCCAACCGTCGAAGCCGCGCTCCATCTGCAGGTCGTCGAAGTCGATGCGGCCGCTGGTATGCACGCCGGAACTGACGTTGACGATGCGCGCCGGCGCGCTCGCCCGGAGACGGTCGAGCAGCAGGTTGGTCAACAGGAACGGCGCCAGGTGGTTTACGGCGAAGGTGCTCTCGTAGCCGTCCTTCGAGGTGCGGCGGCGGCGCACGGCGAGACCTGCGTTGTTGATCAGCACGTCGAGCCGCGGACAGGCGTCCCGGACTTGCGCCGCCAGCGCCCGCACTCCGGCCAGCGACGCGAAGTCGCCGGCCACCGCGGTCACTCGCCGGTTGCCGGTGGCGTCCGCCAACTCCCGCGCCGCGACGGTCGCGCGCCGTTCGTTGCGCCCGTGCACGACCACCGCGCAGCCGCGTTCGGCCAGTTCACGGGCCGTGGCTCGCCCAATTCCATCCGTGCTGCCGGTTACCAGTATGGTCTTCACGCCGCGAGTATGCCACACCGGCACCACGCCACCCAAACGCGGCGTTGCTTCCGCGAACGCCGACGTCCATCATTTTACCGCACGGCGTTCAGGTCGAGCGCGGCGTAGAACACATCGGCTGCTTTGCTCATGGCCATAAGCGTATCACACCCGCGGCCGCACCCAAGGGCTGTATCCGGGCTTGACAATAGTTCGATGTTTCGCGAAATATACAACTATGACAACCAAGGCTGACCGTCCGCTCGCGGTCGAGGATGCGGCTTCCACGTTCGCCGCGCTGGGCTCGGAGCAGCGTCTTGCCGTGCTCAACACGCTGGTGCGGGCGGGACCGGAGGGCCTGCCGATCGGCTCGCTGGGCGAGCGTAGCGGGGTCGCAGGCTCCACCCTGACTCACCACGTGCGCATTCTGACCCAGGCCGGTCTTGTGCACCGGGTCAAGAAGGGACGCTCGATCATCTGTGCCGCGGTCGCCTACCCGCGTGTGCAGGCGCTGTCGGCATACCTGCTGTCGGAGTGCTGCACCGACCGCGCCCACCCGCACGAGTGTGCTCACCGTGAGTAGCAACCGGCGGTCCGTGACCCGCTCGGCGACGGTGGCCGACGCATCGACATCGTCCGCATCGTCGCACGGGCGCCGCCGCCTCGAGGTCCGTGAACCGGCGTCGGCACTCGCCGCCCGGACATCTGCGGCGTGTTGCGGCAGCGCGTCGCCGCCCGCGCCGTCAACACGGCAGGCAGCGCGCCATGCTGCCTCGCTTCGCCGGCTGTGGCGGCGTACCGACAAGGTCTGGCTGGCAATAGCGCTGATCCCGGTTCTGCTGGCGGTCTTTGATCCCGAGCAAGTGCTGCCGGCCCTCCGCTTTGCCGGCGGCGCGATCCTGCACACCGGCATGTTCATCGCCGGCGCGGTGCTGGCGGTGGCGTGGTTGCGGGCTACCGGCGCCGAGGCGCTCCTGAGCAGGACGTTCACGGGACGGGAGTCTCGCATGATTCTGCTGGGCGCACTGGTGGGCGCCCTCGCACCGTTCTGCTCCTGCGAGGTGATTCCGTTCATCTCCGCCCTGCTGGTCGTCGGCGCGCCGCTGTCCGCGGTGATGGCGTTCTGGCTCGCCTCGCCGCTTATGGACCCGGCGATGTTCCTGATCACCGCAGGTACGCTGGGTACCGGCTTCGCGGCCGCCAAGACGGTGGCGGCAGTGTGCCTCGGCGTCGGCGGCGGGTTACTGGTGAAGGCATGCTCCGTCCGCGGCCTGTTTGCCGACCCGCTCAGGGCACAACCCGCCGCGGCGAGTTGCACGTCCGCCTGCGGCACCGGGTGCGACAGCGGTCCCGACGCCACCCGTCCGGAGTGGGTGTTCTGGCGCACGCCGGCGCGCCTGCGGGCGTTCCACGACACCGCCGCCCGGAATGCGCTGTTCCTGGCCAAGTGGCTGCTCCTGGCCTACCTGGTGGAGGCGCTGATGCTGGAGTACGTGCCGGCGGAGGTAATCGCCTCCGTGCTCGGCGGGGATGGGCTGCGGCCCATCCTCCTGGGCGCGGTGGTCGGCGCGCCGGCCTACCTGAACGGCTTCGCGACCGTGCCCCTGGTCGACGCGCTGCTGGCACAGGGCATGTCGAACGGCGCGGCCATGTCGTTCGTGATCGCCGGCGGCGTAAGCTGCATCCCGGCGGCAATCGCGGTCTGGGCGCTGGTCAGAGGGCGCGTGTTCGCCGCCTACCTCGGCATCGGGTTCGCGGGCTCGCTCTTCGCCGGCCTCGTCTGGAACGCGATCGCCTGAACTCCACGTAACGGGAACACCTCGACGCAAGCGGTGGGCTATCGCCGCGGGCTGCTCGTCGTTCAGCGCGCGGCGCGCGCGGCGGCGCGCTCCAGCACGGCGTGCAGCAGTACGTTGGCCCCGGCGGTGCAGTCCTCGCGGGTGGCGTTCTCCCGCTCGCTGTGGCTGATCCCGCCCTCGCACGGAATGAAGATCATGGCAGTCGGTACCCGCTCCGCGAGGTGGCAGGCGTCGTGACCGGCGCCCGACACCATCTCCCGCCACGATAGTCCGCAGGCCGCCGCGGCGCCGCGCACCGCGGCGATGCAGCCGGGATCGAAGCGCAGCGGCGGCTGGTTGGCGATCTCCTGCAAGTCCAGCTCCAGATTGTCCGCGGCGCAGATCGAGGCTGCCTTCGCTTCCAGGGCGTCCTTCATCGCCGCCTGCCGCGCCTCGTCCCGATGGCGCAGATCGACGGTGAACTCGACCCGGCCGGGAACGGTGTTGCGCGAGTTGGGATGCACGGCCAGCGAGCCCACGGTCGCGCTCGCTCCCGGCAGGTGGGCATGGCCGATGCGATTGACCGCCGTCACGATGCGCGCCGCTCCGAGCAGGGCGTCGCGCCGTTCCGCCATCGGCGTCGGGCCGGCATGCGCATCACTTCCCGTCACGACCACGTCGAACCAGCGCAGCCCGTTGGCGCCGGTCACCACGCCGATCGTAGTCCCTTCCCGTTCCAGGACCGGTCCCTGCTCGATGTGCAACTCGAACCAGGCGGCGAGTTCCGCCGCCGAGACCCGGTCCTTGCCGCGGTAGCCGATGCGCTCCAGCTCCGCCCCGAAGGTGCGCCCTTCGGTATCGGCGGTGGCCGCCATCCGGGCGGCATCGAACCGGCCCGTGAATATGCCCGACCCCATCATCGAGGGCGCGAAGCGGCAGCCCTCCTCGTTGGTCCAGGAGACCACCTCCAGGGGCGATTCGGTGACCACGCCGTGGTCGTTCAACGTGCGCACCACCTCCAGAGCGGCCAGCACTCCCAGTGCGCCGTCGAAGCGGCCGGCCGCCGGCTGGCTGTCCAGGTGGCTGCCCGCCGCGACCGCCGGCGCGCCGGCGCGCCTCCCGGCCCGGCGCGCGAAGATGTTGCCGGCGGCGTCGACTCTGACGCTGCATCCGGCCTCGCGGCACCACGAAATGAACAGGTCGCGGGCGGCCCGGTCGCCGTCGGTCAGCGCCTGCCGGTTCACGCCGCCGGCCGGGGTGGCGCCGATCTCCCCCATTCGCGACAAGCCGGCCCACAGCCGGTCACCGTCTATCCGCAACTCCCGCACGGGCTGCTATCCTGCCACACCCGCGTGATTCCAGCCAGCGGTCGGGAAGGGTCCGAAGGCCGTTGCGCGCCGCTCATCCGGCGAACCCGACACCGTCACGGGTCAGGCCGGCGATCGTCGCCCGCAGCGAAGCATCGAGAATCTCGACGATACGTTCGATCTGGTCCCGGGTGAGGATCAGCGCGGGCGACAGCACCGACAGGTTGCCGATCGGGCGCACGATCAGTCCGCGCTCCTGCGCCGCCCGCGCGAGCCGGCGGCCTATGTCCACGGCCGCCGGGAACGGTCTCTTGCTGCGCCGGTCCTGGACCAGCTCCAGGCACAACATGAAGTGGCTGCCGCGCACGTCGCCGACAATCGGATGGTTCCGCAGCGACGAAAGGCGTTCGAGAAACCGCGGACCGAGGGTGCGCACCCGTTCACAGATCCGCTCCCGCTCCAGCAACGCGATATTGGCCAGCCCCACCGCGCACGCCGCGGCGTGGCCGGAATAGGTGAAACCGTGCGCCAGCAGCGCCCCATCCGACCGGGTGCGCGCCAAGCCATCGTACAGCCGGTCGGAAATGATGGTTGCACCGAGCGGCAGATAGCCGGAGGTGATTCCCTTGGCGGCGACGATCATGTCGGGCACCACGTCGAAGCACGCATCACTCGCGAACACGTGCCCAAGCCGGCCGAAGCCGGTTACCACTTCGTCGGACACGTACAGAATGTCGTGCGCCTCGCACACCTCCTTCATGCGCCGGTGGTAGCCGCGCGGCGCGACCAGCACGCCGCCCGCGCCCATGACCGGTTCGGCAAAGAAGCATGCCACGTTGTCCGCTCCCAGGCCGGCCACGGTTCGCTCGAACTCGTCCACCAGGTAGTCGCAGTAGGCGTCCTCGTCGGCGATCCCGTCCGGCATGCGGTAGCAGTTGGCCTCCGAGAGATGGTGCACCAGCCCGTCGGCGAACTGAAACCCGCGCTTGTCGCCCATCTTTCCCGACAGCGTTGCCGCCAGGAAGGTGCTGCCGTGGTATGCGTTGCGGCGCGAGATGAGGTAGCGCTTGGACGGTTTCCCGACGCGGTCGAAGTAGAAGTGGGCAATGCGGGCCGCGGTGTCGTTGGCGGTGGAGCCGCCGGTGCTGTAGAACACGTGGTTGAGGTCGCCGGGAGAAAGCTCCGCCAGTCTGGCCGCCAACTCGGTGGCGGGCGGATTGGCCAGATTCGTGAAGTAGGAGTACTGCGGCAGGCGCGCGAGCTGGCCAGCGGCGGCGTCGATCAGTTCCCGGCGGCCGAAACCGACGTTGGCGAACCACAGCCCGCCGATACCGTCCAGGAAGCGCCGGCCGGACGCATCCCACACGTAGACGCCCTCGCCGCGTACCATCGTGGTGGAGCCGCTTCTGGTCCATTCGGCGAAATCGGTCCAGGGGTGGATGCAGTGATCGAGGTCCGCGCGGTGCAACCGCAACGCGTCAGTGTGCATGACTCATGCTCGGCGCGGGGTCATGCCGTCGTAAATGTCCCCAAGGGGACATTAACCGGCACTCTGCCGGCCTGATAGGTTGCTGAGACCGCTGCCGGGATCCTGGGCGCGCCACGAACCGGGGAGCGCGCTCGGTCACGCGGCGGGCCGACAACCACTATCGGGGAGGACACTACGATGCTCGAAAAGAGTTGGCTGGGATGTGCGGTCGTGCTGGCACTGGCGGCGGCGCACGCTATGGGATCGCCGGCGGAAGAGGAGCGCGCGGCGGAGGAGCGCGTCCTCAACGTCTACAATTGGTCCGACTATATCGCGGAAGACACGATCGCCGATTTCGAGGAACGCACCGGGATCAAGGTGAACTACGACGTGTTCGACTCCAATGAGGTACTGGAGGCGAAGCTGCTGGCCGGCAACAGCGGCTACGACGTGGTGGTGCCCGCCGCCAGCTTCCTGGAGCGCCAGATCAGGGCAGGAATCTTTGCCAGGCTCGACAAGGACCGGCTCGCGAACTACGGCAACCTCGACGCGGCGATACTGGAACGCGTCGCGGCCCACGATCCCGGCAACGAGCACGCCGTCCCCTACATGTGGGGCACCACCGGATTCGGCTACAACGTGGCCAAGGTGAACGCAGTCCTGCCGGACGCCCCCACCGACAGTTGGGGCATGCTGTTCGACCCGGAGGTGGTCGCGAAGCTGGCGCCGTGCGGGGTCACGGTGCTCGACGCTCCGACCGAGGTGTTCGCCAACCTGATGGGCTACCTGGGGCGCGATCCCAACAGCGAGGACGCCGCCGACCTGGAGGCATTCACCGAGCACATGCTGCTGATCCGGCCCCACATCAGGTACTTCCACTCCTCCCAGAACATCAATGACCTCGCCAACGGCGAAATCTGCGTGGCCATGGGCTGGAGCGGCGACATGCTGATCGCGCGCGACCGGGCGGCGGAAGCCGGGCAGGGTGTCGAGGTCGCGTACACCATTCCCCGCGAGGGAGCGGTCATCTGGTTCGACACCCTCGCGATCCCGAGCGACGCGCCGCATCCGGACAATGCGCACCTGTTTCTGGACTACATGATGGAGCCGGAGGTTGCCGCGGCAGTCTCGAACTACGTGTTCTACGCCAACGCCAACCGCGCTTCGCTGCCCCACGTGGACGAGGAGGTGAAGACCGATCCCGCGATCTATCCCTCGGTCGAGGTCAAGGACAACCTGTTCGCGGACTTGGCCGACTCGGCCGAATTCACGCGATTGCTCACCCGGGCCTGGACTACCGTGAAGACCGGCCGCTGACCGGCCGACCCGCCCAGGCCGGCGACCGCGTCGGGGCAGTACGTTGGTGGCCAAGGACAGCACCATGAACGACCCGCGCCCCGAACCCGTAGTACGGCCGGATCCTGACGTACCGGCACCGCGGCCCTACGTTCGAGTCGAAGGGGTAACCAGGAAGTTTGGGGAGGTCGCCGCGGTCGACGACGTGACCCTGGAGATTCGCCGCGGCGAGGTGTTCTGCCTGCTCGGCGGCTCGGGCTGCGGGAAGACCACCCTGCTGCGCATCCTGGCGGGCCTGGAACCGGCGACCACCGGCAGGGTGCTGATCGACGGGGTGGACGTGACCGGCACTCCACCCTACCGGCGCCCGGTCAACATGATGTTCCAGTCCTACGCGCTGTTCCCGCACATGACGGTGCGCGGCAACGTCGCCTTCGGCCTGCGGCAGGACCGCCTCCCGTCGCCGCAGATCAAGCGCCGCGTCTCCTCGATGCTCGACCTCGTCAAGCTCGGCCCCCTCGCGCAGCGCAAGCCGCATCAGCTCTCCGGCGGCCAGCGCCAGCGCGTCGCACTCGCGCGAGCGCTGATCAAGCAGCCCAAGCTGCTGCTGCTCGACGAACCGCTCGGTGCGCTGGACCGGCAGCTCCGCGAGGAGATGCAGTTCGAGCTGATCAACATCCAACAGGCGCTCGGCATCACCTTCGTCGTGGTAACCCATGACCAGGAGGAGGCAATGACGCTGTCCAGCCGGATCGGCGTGATGCACGCCGGGCGGATCGTCCAGACCGGCACGCCGACCGAGATCTACGAGTGCCCGCGGTCGCGATTCGTGGCCCGGTTCATCGGCTCGGTCAACCTGTTCGAGGGCCGCGTCGAAAAACGCGTCGCGAACCACGTCCTGATCGCCTCCGACGAGGCCGGCTGCACACTCGCCGTCGAGCACGCCGCGCAGGTCGCCGCCGGCGCCCGGGTCGCGGTCGCGGTGCGCCCGGAAAAGCTGACGATGGCGCTCCAGCCGCCCGCCGCGGATTGCAACCGCGTCGCGGCGGTGATCGACGAGGTCGCGTACCGGGGTGGGCTCTCGATCTACAAGCTGCGTACCGCTACCGGGCACACGTTGCGCCTCACGCAACCCAACCGGGAACGCGCGGCAGCGGAGCGCCCGGCGCCGCGCGAGCCGGTGTTCGTGTCGTGGCACGCGGCGAGCGGTGTCGTGCTCGACTCATGAGCGGCCGGGTGCGGAGCGGACGCGCGCTGGTGATCGCGTGGCCGTACCTGTGGCTGCTGCTGTTCTTTCTGGCGCCGCTGGCAATCGTGCTGAAGATCGCGCTGTCCGAGGCCTTGATCGCGCGTCCGCCCTATGCCCCGTTGTTCGCCCGCGGTGCGGACGGCGCCCTTACGGTACAACTCAACGTCCAGAATTTCCTGTTCCTGGTGCGCGACGACCTCTACTGGCGGGCATACCTCAACTCGGCGAAGATCGCCCTGATAGCGACCACGTTCTGCCTCGTGCTCGGCTACCCGGTGGCGTACGGCATCGCGCGCGCCGCGCCGGCGCTGCGCAACGTGCTGTTGATGCTGGTGATCCTGCCGTTCTGGACTTCGTTCCTGCTGCGCGTCTACGCCTGGATTGGGATTCTCAAGAACAACGGGCTGATCAACAACCTCCTTGTTGGGCTCGGAATCATCGACCAGCCGCTGGTGATGATGCAGACCGACTTCGCGGTCTACCTCGGTATCGTCTACTCGTATCTGCCGTTCATGATCCTGCCGCTGTACGCGAAGCTGCAGCGCCTGGATCACACCCTCCTGGAAGCGGCCGCCGACCTTGGCTGCCGACCCTACAAGGCGTTCCTGACCATCACCCTGCCGCTCTCGCTGCCCGGTGTGGTGGCAGGTTCGATGCTGGTGTTCATCCCGGCGGTGGGCGAATTCGTGATTCCGGCGCTGCTCGGCGGGCCGGACACGCTGATGATCGGCCGGGTGCTGTGGGATGAGTTCTTCGCCAACCGCGACTGGCCGGTGGCGTCGGCGGTGGCGATTGCGGTACTGCTCCTGCTGGTGGTTCCGATCACCGTGCTGCAGTTCACGCACGTGCGAGAGGCGGGCCGATGAGTACCGGCCGCTCCGCGTTCGTGATCGTGGCGGTGGCGTTCGGCCTGGCCTTCCTCTACCTGCCGATCGTCTCGCTCGTCGTCTATTCGTTCAACGCATCGAAGCTGGTCACGGTGTGGGGCGGACTCTCCGCCCGGTGGTACGGTGAGCTGTTGCGCGATGCGCAGATTCTGCGCGCGGCGTGGTTGAGCCTGCGCATCGCGGTGGTGTCCGCGACCGCCGCCGTGGCGCTCGGCACGCTGGCCGGCCTGGCGCTGGCACGCATGGGGCGCTTTCGCGGCCGGGTGCTGTTCAGCGGCATGACCTCGGCGCCGCTGGTGATGCCGGAGGTGATCACCGGCCTCTCGCTGCTGCTGCTGTTCGTGGCGCTGGAGAACGCGATCGGCTGGCCGCGCGGACGGGGTGTCACCACCATCACGATCGCCCACGTCACCTTCTCCATGGCATACGTGGCGGTGGTGATCCAGTCACAGCTTGCCAACCTCGACCCGTCGCTGGAAGAAGCGGCGCTGGACCTGGGAGCGCGTCCGGCGAAGGTGTTTTTCGTCATTACGCTGCCGCTCATCGCTCCGGCGCTGGTGTCCGGCTGGCTGCTTTCCTTCACCCTGTCGCTGGACGACCTGATCATAGCCAGCTTCGTCTCCGGTCCGGGTTCGAGCACCCTTCCGATGGTGGCCTTTTCCAAGGTCCGGCTCGGCGTGAGCCCCGAAGTCAACGCTCTCGCCACCTTGTTGGTGCTGGTGGTCTCCATCGGCGTCATCGCCGCCGGCGTCGTCACCGGCCGCGCGCAGCGGCGGCGCACCCGAGGGGCTGCTCGGCGGTGCAACAATGAATGCCGCCGCCGGCGAAGTTGATCGCGCTTGGGTCGATCTGCACCACGGTTCGCCCCGCGTAGGCGGCCTCGAGCGTGGCGGCAGCGGCGTCGTCCCTTTCGGCGTTGCCGTACGCGGGGGCGATGACCAGTCCGTTGGTGACCAGGTAGTTGGCGTAACTGGCGGCCTTCACCACGTGGATTGGACGGCCGTGCGGGAACGCCGGCACGTCGGCCGGGTAGTCGAGTTCGGCCAGCCACTGATACATGGGTTCGCCGGGCTCCACGGCAATGTATTCGACCTCCGGCACCGGAAGCTGCACCACCGCGAACGGGTTGCCGCACTGATCGGCAGCCTGCCGCAGAGTACGCGCGATCGCGGTGCCGCCGGCATAGTGCAGCGCCGCCAGCGGATCGCGTGCGGCCTCATCCGCGGTCACCTGCGCCAGGAGGATGTCACGCGGGCCGGCGAATCTCACCAGCTCGTCCAGGTGGCCGCCGGTAGTCTGCGGACCGTACAGCAGAATCGTGGCGCCGGACTGGTCCCGATAGGGGACCGGCCCCCAGGTCGAGTGCAGGTCCACTCCGAGGCCACTGTCGAGACGGATGACGTTCGTGACCCCGAGCGCGTCCCGGTAGCCGCGGTCCAGGCAGGCCTGCGCGGCGCAGGGATTGCGCGCGCCCTCCACGGTGCGGGACACCAGCATGGTTCCGTGCCCGTTGACGATTCTGTCGCCCCCTTCACTGATGAAATCGACCGCCGCCACCCGCTTGATGCCGAGATAGTCGGCGACCAGGTCGGGAACGCGGGTCATCGCCGCGGAAACCGGATCGGAGGCGGTCGCGTATCCCCACTGACTCTGCCGGAAGCGCGCCATCCCCAACTGACCCGCACCGTTGCGCGTAAACGTCGGTCCGTAGTCCCGCAGCCAGATGTCCACCTGGTCGATGTGCACGAAGTTGACGCGCGCGGTAAGGGCAACCCCGTGTGCGGCCAGCCAGCGCCGGGCGTCCTGCTCGCCCGCCTGGTCGGTGCACATGAGCTGCACGTCGATGCCGTGCGCGGCAAGCACGGCCATGACCCCGGCAATCGGCGGGCGCGTGTCGAGCGCGGAGTCGCTATACCACTGCTCCTTGGGCCACCCCATCCAGATGGCGGCGTGCGGTTCGACCTCCGCCGGCATGACGAAGTCGTCCGATCCGGGGGGACCGCGTCTCAACTGCTCGCCGACCATGCTCGCTTCACTCCGGTTTACCGAGACAGCGTATCTCCGCGATGCGTGGACGAATATGTCCCCTCGGGGATACTGTCCGCCCGCTGATGGACGAAGGCTGCGGCCGGCTCGTACCCGATGCCGCGCAGAAAGCGCGCGAACAGCGCCGCCTGCGAGGTGACCGCCAGCTTGCGGTAGATGTTCTTGCGATGGTTCTTGACCGTGCCCACGGCTATGGCGAGTTGCCAGGCGATCGACGTCGACGAATGCCCCTTCAGAATCAGGGCCACGACTTCGCGTTCCCGAGCCGACAGCGCCGCGAATCCGCCCTGCCGAAGCGTGTCATCGAGAGTCACCGGGGCAGCGGCGGCATCGGCAAATGCGTCGACGTCCCACTGGCGCGCGAGCAGCGCGTCGATGATCGGCAACCATGATTGCAGGCGCTGGAAGCTGCGGCGCGAGAACGGCGCGGTGCCGGCGGCGCGCCCGAGCGACACGAAGACGTGCGAGCCGCCTCGGCACGGAACGAAGATGCCCACCTCGTCCACCAGCCGCGTGTCGGTGTAGTAGGTGGAGAAGTACTCCGACTTGCGGAAGTGATCGGGCTGGATCTCCTGCAGCTTGATCACGCGGCGGTCGAGGCCGCGAGCCAGGCAGTTGTAGAACGGATCCAGCAGATAAGCGCCGCGCAGGTAGGCTTCCACGACCGCCTCGTGCAACTCCGGCCGGATGTCATCGTACAGCAGCGCGGGCGCGCGGCCGGCGGCGAGCATCGTGACCAGGCACGAGGTGTACGGCAGCAGCGCGTCCACGAACCGCAGTATCGCGTGCGCACCGCCGGAACTTCCGGCGCGCCGCGTCGCCTGGGCGAGCGAGGCCACGGCCTCCGGTTCCAGGACCGCGGGCGCACCCGGCTTGTCGCCGGCCACTCGCCCCTCGATGGGCCGCCCGATCATGAACCGCCTGGCAGCTCGCGGCGCTCACCGGCAGATTCCACCGCCCGCGAAGCCAGCAGGCGTCCGCCGAGGGTGGAGGGCGAGATCACCTGGTCGACGCCGAGCTTGCGCACCTTTTCGACGTTCTCCTCATCCTCGATGCGCACCAGGATCGCAAACCGCGCGCTCGGCGTGTCGTCGCGCAGATCCTTGGCGTTGACCGCCGCCAGGGTATTCATCGAGTCGGAGTCGTAGCTGGCGATCACCGCCTGCGCGGTGACCACGTTGGCGTCCAGCAGGGTGTCGCGCAACGTGGGGTCGCCCTCCAGCACGTCGTGTCCCTTGGTCCGCAGGAGTTGCGCCACCCGCTCGCGGTCGTCGATGATCACCACCGCCACGTTGCGGTCGCGCAGCTCGTCGACCACGCTTGCGGCCACGCCGCTGTAGCCGCACACCACGACGTGGTTGCTTAGCCGCTGGAATCGTTTCACCAAGCTCATCACCCCCTTCATTCGTCCTTCGACAATCGGACCGAGTGTCACCGACAACGCCGTGATGAACAGCGTCACCCCGATCAGAAACAGCGATACCACGAACCAGCGCGCATCACTGCCGACGGGGTACATCTCGGCGACATCGTAGTCGTAGCCGAGTGTGCTGTACGCTACCAGTGCGAAGTATGAGGCGTCGGTCCAGCCGTCGATGCCGTGAAACTGATCGCGCAACAGGTAGGATCCGACGATGCCGTACGCCACCGCCAGGGCCACCGCGATCCCGGCGACCGCCTGCCCGTAGCTGATCCGTCGCGCGGCGCGCACCGAGAAGGTGCGGTGGAACGCCAGCAGCGCGGCGATCATCAGCACCGTGACTCCAAGCGCAACGATGCCCCGGCCGCTGCCGATCCAGTGCGGCGCGTTGGTGACCACTACCATCACCGACAGGATCAGGGAGGCAATCCAGGCGCGGCGACGGCGCTCCAGGAGGCCCTTGGCGAGGAGAACGAGCAGGATGCCGATCAGAATTCGCGCCAGGCCGGACACCTCGTCGCCGCTGTCGTTGCGGATCAGCACCACCTCCGGCGCCACCAGCCGTGCCACGCCCAACGTCAACTGCAGCAGGCCGTGGATCGCGATCACCAGCGCGAACCACGTCGACGCGCGCGGCAGCCGCAAGCGCCGGCGCCCCGCGGCGCCGCCGGTTCGGTTCACTGACTCATCGCTTGTCACGACGGCTCGCCGTCAACCAGCCGGACGTTTGACCGCACGCGCAGGTCATGAATACAAGTTACGCCGCGAGCGGCGCGGTCCGCTACCCGGCACGATCCGACCTTCCCAACGCATGGAACCATCGATCCACGGCCCACGCGGGCAGTTCAGGCGCCTGCTGCCGCGCGGCGCCGGCGCCGAGCACGACATGCGCCGAGTGGACCGCGTGCTCGCCGATCGCGGCCAGCACGCGAGCGGCCGTGCGGGCGTCGCGGCACACCAGGAAACACGCGCCGCCGCCGCCGGCACCGCTGAGCTTGCCGCCCGAGGCGCCCGTCGTGCGGCCCGCATCGAGCAGCCGCTCCTGGGCTGGATCGCCCAGGCCGAGCTCGGTGAGCATGCGGTGCGCGCGATCCGCCACGGCGCCCAGGTCGTTCGCGGACGGTCCCGGTTCGAATAGCAGCGCCCTCGCCTCCGTGCTGCACTGACCGAGACGACGCAGCGCGTCGCGCGTCGCGGTGTCGCCGGCGCGCATTCGTTGCGCCACCGCGGCGACGTGCGCCCTGGTGTCGCCGCGCCGCGGCACGGCGGCTACCACCAGGTGCAGCCGGGCGGCCGGCACCGCCTCGTAATGCGGCAGCCCGCGGCCGCCCTCCCAGGTCAGGTACCCGATTCCCGGTATGGCCGCAAGCCCGGTGTCCGCGCCGGAGGGCGTACCGTGGAACACCCGCTCGCGTACATGGGCGCCGCGCCACGCCGCCGCGGCGGCAAGCGGCGGCACGGTGCCGGCAAGCGCGCGTTCGGCGGCGACGCACAGCGCGGCACTCGATCCGAAGCCGAGGCCCCTCGGAATCTGTGACCGTATCTCGACGAGGCCGTGCATGCCGGGCGTGCCGAACATCGCCGCGAGCTGCTCCGGAAGCGGCGGAGGCGCGGCGCTGCCGCGGCGCGATTCGGCCCGGCCGGTCTCGGACACGGGGCTGATCTTCAACTCCAGCCGCCACGGCAGGCTGATGCCCAGGGCCGGATGGCCGTACACGGCGGCGTGCTCGCCAAACAGCAGCAGCTTGCCGGTGGCGTGCCCGGTCCGTTCAGCTACGCTCGGATGAGCCGACACGGTCACTCCGTGACACCGGGGACGAAGAACGCGCCGCGCCGGTGCCGCCCGCCGGTGGCCTGTTTCGGACCAGCCAGCGCATTCCGTCCGCTGCCGGACGCAGCACAGGCGCGTCCGGCGGGTCCGGTGGCAAGGTGCCGGCCGGCGATGCGGCGATGCCCAACTCGCCGCCGGCCCCGACCGGCTTGGCCACCCAACCGCGGGCACGAAACCGATCCAGGCGGGCGCACAGTTCGGGAGGCTCCACGGCGACACCGATTCGTGCCCCAAGCCGGCGAATCAGCTTGCCTCCGGCCTCGATCGCGGCGCAGCAGGCGGCGGCATCGCCGGCGGCGAGAAAGTGCTCGACCACCTCGCGCGATCGCTCGCGAAAGCGGTCCGCGGCCGCCGGTTCACGCCGCCGCCACTCCTCGTAGCGCGCGAGCGCGGCAGCGGTCGCCAGCGGCATGGTCCCGTGCACCAGGCAGAGTGCCGGCACCTCCGGCGGCCGGTGTGGAGCGACGGACGGCGTGCTGCCGCCGCGGAAGCTCACCACCCCGCCCCACACCGAGGTGGCCACGTCGTAGCCGCTGCCCCGCCCTCCCTGAACCGCCCGGTGGGCGGCCAGGGCCGCGGCGAACACGCGCCGCCGCACCGATTCCGGAACGGCATCGGCGCCCGCAGACCGATCGCCATGCCGCACTTGCCGGCCTGCTTCGGAACGATCGCACGCGGCGGCCGCCGTGTCCGCCGCCGCGCTTGCGCAACCCACCTCGCCCACCCGGTCGTCCTCGCGCTCGCCCGCCCGCGGCGGCGCTACCAGGAGGGCGGCGACGGCCACCGCCACGGCGGCGCTCGAACCCAGCCCCAACTTGCCATGCGGCCCGGCGAACCCGGTGGAATCCACGGTTATCGCTCCGGCGGGCGTTCCGCACTCGGCCACCAGGGCCGAGAACATCGGCGAGTCGCAACGCTTCGGCGTCCAGGTGAACCGCCGCGCTCCCATGCGCCCCGAGATGCGCGGCGCGGCGCCGGCATCGAGCGTGGCGTGCACCTCCGGGTGGACCGCCATCGCTACTCCCGGACCACCCGGCTCGGTGACGGCATACTCGCCGAGCAGCAGGATGCTCCCCGGCGCCGCGACGGTGCAATACTCAACCAACGATGCGGGGACCCGGGCCGGGGGCGGTCTCGATCAGGTCGGCGGGAGCCAGGCCCGTGTCCGCAAGCAGAGCGGCCCGGATCCGCTCCACGTCGGACGCCAAGCAGGCAATCTTGACCTGCGGGCCGGCGTCCATGGTCTCCCAGGCCTCGATGCCGGTCTCCCGCAACCCTTCGAGTACCTCCAGGACGCGCAACGACCGTGAACGCAGGTAGTTGATCGGCGGATCGGCCGCCAGCATGGTGCCGAACATGCGCAGGTAACTGACCCGCATGAGCGGACCGAGCCGGCCCAGGTTGCGGCTTCGCACCGCCTCCAGCGCCGCCCGGTAGGTGGCGTCCGCCGCCGCCACCCAGGCACCGTAGTAGGGCGAGGTCGCCGCCACGTGGTGCATTGCCTCGCGCGACGGGACCGGCTTGCGGCGCCGCGAGGTGACGGCCACCAGCAGGCGCAGGTCGGGCCAGTGGTCGGGCGGGAATGCGCCCGCGCCGGCCTCGGCACCCGCTTCCAGGACGCTGAACCCGCCCCACACCGCGCGCGCCGCCGACGCGGAACCGACGCGCGCCAGCGCCGACGCCCGGTATCGCCCGCTGTCCGAGTCGTCCAACCCGGCCATCCGTCCGCATCCCACCGCCAGTGCTGCGAACAGAGAAGCAGAACTCGCGAGGCCGGCGCTGCCGGGAAAATTGTTGCACGC
Organism: Spirochaetaceae bacterium; assembly: GCA_028821475.1. GTDB lineage: Bacteria > Spirochaetota > Spirochaetia > SZUA-6 > Bin103 > Bin103. The sequence continues at coordinate 36,585 of JAPPGB010000022.1, read as the reverse complement.
CTCCGCCCGGTAGCCGGTGGTCGACCCCAAGACGGCGCGCGCCGCATCGAAGAACGTACCATGCCGCTCGGCTGGCACCGCCACGCCGTCGACCGTAAGGTGGTCGGCGCCGGAGGCCTCGCACATTCGGACTTCCGTCTCAAGCCCGGTGACGGTGACCGCCAGGCTGGACGTGGCCGGCAGGTTGCGCCGGCGGTCGCTCTTGCCCCAGTACTTGACCAGCGCCAGCGACGGCGCCGCCCGCACCAGGATCTCACGCTGCTCACCATTGCCACGCGTGGCCATTAGCCGCTTCATTCTGCCACCACTGAACTGCGCAATTCAAACATAAGCGCCGCCATCACTTTCCGAGATTGCGTTCACGAGTACATTTCCACTACGGTTGCCTGCGTCGTTGAAGGCAACCGTCGCCGCGATCAGTCGTGAGGAAGGTACGAGCATCAACCAGTTCGTGGCGATGGCGGTCGCCGAGAAGGTATCGGCGATGAAGACGGCGGAGTTCTTCGCTGAGCGTCGCGGCGATGCCGACATCGAAGCGGCGCGACGCCTGCTTCGACGTACCGGAGGGTCACCGCCAGACCCCGAAGACCGTATGCCGTAGAGCGTAGAGCCTCTCTCTCGTTTCCCGTGGTGTCATGCCGGATGCGCGGCGCGCCGGGAACGGAGGAGCTGGCGGGCGGCGGCGACGTCCATCTTCCCTGCTTCCGCCAGTGCGGCGGCGACTTCGGCGATCTCGACGCCGCGCGCGCCGGCATCGAATGCCAGCCGCTCGGCGTGCAAGCGCATGTGGCCGTGCTGGATGCCCTCGGACACCAGCGCACGCAGCGCGGCCAGGTTCTGTGCCAGCCCTACGGCGGCGGCGATGGCCGCCAGGCGGCGGCTGCCGGGGCTGCCGAGAATGCGGAGCGCGAGGCGGCTGACCGGGTGCACGCCCATGGCGCCGCCCACGGTTCCGAGCGGCAGCGGGCACTCCACCCGGCAGTGCAACACGCCTGCGGCAACCCGGTAACCGGTGAGTGGAGCGTAGCCGCTACCGGAGGCGGCCCAGCCGTGGGCGGCCGCCTCGACCGCCCGGGTATCGTTGCCGGTGGCCTGCGCGAGCGCGGCGACGCCGTTCAGCACGCCCTTGTTGTGGGTCACGGCCCGGTCATGGTCCGAGGCGGCGAGCGCGGCGGCACGCACGATGCGCCCGGCCACTTCGGCGCCGGAGTAGCCGCCGCGGCCCAGCCGGGAGCAAGGCACCTGCCCCGATGCACGCACCATGGCGCGCCGGCTCGCGTTGGTGACGATCGCCATCAGCGTGCGCCCTCCGGTGAGCCGTTCCAGCACGGGGCGTACGGCTTCGCCGGCGGTGTTGACCTTGTTCGCCCCCATGGCGTCGCGCACGTCGAGGTCGATTTCCGCCTTGAGCGTGTCCCCGACCCACTGCACCGTCAGCGCCCGAAAGCCGCCGCCGCGCCGCACCAGGCTGGCAACGGCATCATCCACCAGCGAGGCGATCTCCGCGCGCGCCTCGCGCACGACATGCTCCGCATCATCGCGCGGCTGCTCGACAAAGAGTTGTACCGTGGCAATCGGCGGATCGGCCTCGGTGCGGATGCCGGCGCCGGCCTCCCCTTCGGCCAGCAGCCGCGCGCCGTAGCTCGCCGCGGCCACCACGGATGCCTCCTCGGTGGCCAGAGGCACGGCCAGCTCGACCCCGTCCACCCGAAAACCGGTTGCCAGGCCCACCGGCAGCGGGAACGTGCCGACCGCATTCTCCACCAGCAGGTCGGCGACCGCACCCGTTTCCGCATCTCCGCACAGTGCTGCCGGCAGTTCGCATCCCAGCGCGGCGGCCAGCGCGGCCCGGCGCTCGGCCAGCGGCAGCCGGCGAAACCCGCGCGGCAGCACGATCGGCGGGCCGGACCCGGTCATCGTCGCGAGCACGCCACGGTTACTCCGAAGGGTGCGCGACCGGCAGTTCGGCGCACCCCGGGCGCGCGAGACCCGTCACCGCGGACCGCCGCGCCGCCGACCGGCCGCACGATCCGCTTCGCTCTACGCCGGCGCTCGCGCCGTGTAACACGCGGCTCCACCAAACGTCCGGGGTGCACGGATCGCCGAGCCGGAAGTACGCACGGAGCGATGAGAGAGACCTTCAGGAAGCAGCGAGCGCCGCCGGAACCGCGAGTTCGCCTTCCAGCGACAGCGGCCGTGCGCGCGTCACGTCGATGGTGACGTGGCTGCCGATCAGGTCGGAGCCGCCCGGGAACCGGACCGGTACCCGTCCCTCGGTGCGGCCGACCAGCAGTCCGGGCTTGCGGTCGGCGGCCTCGACCAGCACCTCTACCGTGCGGCCCTCCCAGCGCCGGTTGTGGCGCAGCGCGGTTTCCTGCAGCACGTCGGACAGCACCTGCAGGCGGCGCTTCTTCTCGGGCAGCGGCACGTCGTCCGGCCAGCGCGCCGCCGCCGCCCCCGGACGCGGCGAATACATGGCGATGTAGGCCATGTCGAAGGCGAACTCCTCCATCGCGCGGCGGGTGCGTTCGAACTGCGCCTCGGTCTCGCCGCAGAAGCCGACGATGATGTCGGTAAACAGCGTTGCGGTGGGCAGGGTTGCGCGGATGTTCCGGGCCACCGCCCGGTACTGGTCGAGGCGATGGTTGCGGTTCATGCGGATCAGCACCTTGTCGTCCGCCGACTGCATCGGCAGGTGGATCTGCTTGGCCAGCGAGTCGTGCTCGGCGATGCGTTCCAGCACCGCCGGCGACATGTCCGCCGGGTGCGGCGACGTGAAGTACACCCACACCTTGTGCGCGGCGGCGTCGCACAGCGCCCCCACCTCGTCGAGCAGGACGGCGAAGGTCGGCTCCGCGCCCGGCCGGTCGCGCCCGTAGGAATTCACGTTCTGGCCCAGTAGGGTGATGTTGCGATAGCCGCGCGCGAGCAGATCTTCGACCTCGCGCAGCACGTCGCCCGCGGGCCGCGACACCTCTCGCCCGCGCGTGTAGGGCACCGCGCAAAACGTGCAGAACTTGTCGCAACCGTTCTGGATCGGCACGAAGGCGGCATGGGCAGACCCGTAGCGCGGCGTGATGCCCCAGAACTGGTCGGTATGATTGAGCGTCACGGAGCGTGCCGGCTGCAGGGCGGCATCGATGGCGGCGGGGGTGACGACGCCCGAAGTGCGGATCATCTCCGGGAGCTGCGGCAGGTCGTCGATCCGGAACACCAAGTCGAACAGGCGCAGGAACTTCGCCTCATCCTCCGGCAGGATGCAGCCGGACACGAAGGTGAGCAGCGGGCGCTGCGCCTTCCACCGGTTCCATTCGTGGATGCGGCCGTACACCCGGTCGATCGCCTTCTGGCGCACCGAGCACGCCACCACCCCGAGCAGGTCGGCCTGCGCCTCGGACGGCGCCTCGGCGAACCCTGCCCCTTCGAGCACGGACGCGATTCGCTCCGCGTCGGAGGTATTCATCTGGCAGCCCAGCGACAGCAACCGATAGGTCATCGCGACCGTAATGTACTGCGCCCCCGCGCCATTGATAAGCCCGCCTCGTCCGACGCTCCGCCGATCGTCGTGGACCAAGCCGCCTGTTTCGATACATTGCGAATCCCGGGAGGAACGATGCCGAGCACCATCCTCGCAACCATAGACCGGCTCAAACGCGACCTCGACGCGCTGCCGGCGCTGCCGCCGGAGGTGGCGGGCCGAGTCGAGCAGAAACTGAGAATCGAGTCCAACTACCACTCCAACGCGCTTGAAGGCAACACCCTCACGTTGGCGGAGACCCGCAGCCTGCTGCTGCATGGCCTTACGGCGCGCGGCAAGCCGATGCGCGAACACGTCGACATCGAGGGCTACGACCGGGCGGTCAAGGAACTCACGCGCATGGCCAGCGACGGGCAGCCGCTGAGCGAATCTTTCATCCGCAACCTGCACCGGGTGCTGCTCAAGGAACCCTACGAAGTCGAAACAGTCGCCGACGACGGCAGAAACACGCGGCGGCCGATAGCCGTGGGCGCTTACAAGAGCGCCGACAACAACATCGTGACCTCCACTGGGGAGACCTACTATTTCACGCCGCCGGAACAGGTGCCGCATGCGATGGGCGCACTGGTCGATTGGTACCACGGGCAAGAGGCCGACGGCGAGCACCCGATCATCATCGCGGCGGTCTTCCACTACCGGTTTGTCCGCATCCATCCGTTCGACGATGGCAACGGCCGCATGGCGCGCCTGCTGATGAACCGGATCCTGCTCGGGCACGGCTACCCTCTGGCGATCGTCCGGCGGGACACCCGAGACCGTTACCTGCAGGAACTCGAACGGGCCGACCGGACCGAGGACCCCGGCGAATTCATCGACTACATCGCTTCGTGCTGCGAATATTCGCTCAACCTGTACCTGCGTGCCGCGCGCGGCGAACCGCTCGAAGACAGCGACGAAATCGACCGCGAGATCGCCCTGTTCCGGCAGGCGCTCGTCGAGGGAGATGGGACTCCGGATCACGTGCATCTGAGGCGGCACACGGCGGACGTGGTGCTGCCGTTCCAATCCTATTGCCGGGCGAAGTTCCGGGCACTTACCCGCGACCTGTTCAGCCCGGGCACGGAGTCGCTGCCGCAGATTTCCGGACACAACGCCGACGGCCGCCATTTCCGCGTCGCGCGCGTCACGGTGGCCGACCGCGTCCCGGAACAGGCATCCGACGCGGCAATCGAATTCGGCTTCTCCTGCGTCGACTTCAAGGACACCGACTGGTCGATTACCACGGTCATCAGGAACACGCTCAGGCGGCGCCAGTGCGAGTGGGAACTGCTGATCTTCTACGTCTCGCCCGCTGCCAGCGACTTCTCCACCCGGTGCGAGAGCGCCGACCTCGACGAGTTGCGCAGTGCATTCAACCGGCTGCTGCGGGACATGATGAGAACCATGGACCAATGGGACTCGCAGGCCGGAAGCTGACCGTCGAGCGCTACTGCACCAGCGTCCCCTGCCCCAGACGGCGTACGAACTCGGGGGCGGGGAGGATGTCGATGCCGTCGTCGGTACGGCGGGGGCGCGGTTCCAGGCAGACGACGATACGCCGGCGAACGCCGGGGTGCTCTTCGGCCAGGGTACGCAGACCGCGCAGGTGGTCGCGGGTGATCCGGGCGCTCGCCTTCGCTTCCACCGCGACCTCCATGTCGCCGAGCACGAAGTCCACCTCGATGCCGCTCGGCAGCCGCCAGTAGGCCAAGTCGAGGTCCCACTCCCGGTACTCGATACCGGCCGACAGTTCGTGAAATACCCAGTTCTCGAACGCCTTCCCGTAGAGCGGGGCTCCGGGAGTCAGCTCACCACGCCGGGTCAAGCGGTTCACCACCCCGACGTCGGCGAAGTAGAATTTCGGGGCTCCGATCATGCGGCGCTTGCGCCGCCGGCGGTACGCGTTCAGCCGGCGCCCGAGCAGCGTGTCTTCCAGAATCTCGAAGTAGGCCTTGGCGGTGGGGCTCGACACGCCGCACTCGCGTGCGATGTTGGAGAAGTTGACCATCTCCCCGTCGCTGCGTGCGGCGGCATCCAGGAAGCCGGAGAACGCCGGCAGGTTGCGGACCAGACCCTCGGCGGCGACCTCCTCGCGCAGGTAGTCGGCGACGTAGGCGTCGAGCAGCCGGCGCGGACGGGCCGCCTGGTAGATGCGCGGCAGGTAACCGTGGTTCAGCATCCGGTCCAGGTCGAAGGCGGCGCCCAGCTCGGCGGCGGTGAGACCGCGCAACTCGTAGCGGACGGCCCGCCCCCCGAGCAGGTTGGCGGCACCGCGGCGCACCTTGCGGGCGCTCGACCCGCACAAGGCAAAGTGGTAGCCGCGATTCTCGATCAGCCAGTGCACCTCGTCGAGCAGCGCCGGCACCTTCTGCACCTCGTCGATGACCACCTGCCTCCCGGCGGGCGCCCCCTCCGATGCCAACTCCTGGCGCAATAGCTCGGGACGGTCGAGGTAGCGGCGGAACACCTCGCTCTTCAGCAGGTCGAGCCACAGCACATCGGGGTAGCGGCGCCTGAGCAGGGTGCTCTTGCCCGCCTGCCGCGGCCCCCACAAAAAGAAGGTTTCACGACCCGGCTCCGGTAGAGCCAGCGACCGTTCGAACATGTGTTTTAATATATCATGATAATTTGAAGTAGAACATTGGCTGACGCTAACGGATGTAGTAGCCCGACACCCGCCACGCTTCGCGGTCCCACATGGCGGTGACGGTCTCCACGGCGCTCTTCTTGTTGACGTAGGATGCCGAGTAGCTGATCACCCAGTAACGCCCGTCCGGAGCGCCAGGCAAGGTTTCGTGATACTCGGCGGTGGACATCGAGCGGGACACAAGTTTGCCCATCGGCTCGAGCGCACCCCGCAGCGTTTGAGCAAGCTGCTCCTCGGTCACCGCTCCACGCATCAGCTCGGCCGCGGTCGACCAGCAGGCCCGGTAGTCGCCGACGTCGAGCAGCGCCAGCCACGGTTGGGCGGCTCCGAGCGCCTCGTCCCGTTCAGCCATGGGAACACCACCCACGGCAGCCCTGCCTGTCGCCCGCTTTCATCCCATGACAGTCTACCCGATCTGTCCACCTCGCCGCGCAAGCACAGTCTCCACGCTGGGCCGGGGATGAATCCCGAACTCCCTGGTCCCGGTGGTGGCCGTTCGTGGCCCACGACTCGTATATTACGACCGTTCGTTCCATAAATGGTGCGACCGGGCATGACGGACGAACAAACACAGTAACATGGAGTGACCTGATGCCGACCGGACAGAACAAGCTCTACCTCTACGAGGCGCTGGAATTGCGCGCCGAATACGACGCTCGCATCAAGACCTTCCGCGACTGCCTGCCGGAGACGCGCAGGAACCGGGACCGGCTCGGCATGTACCGCGGTGACGAGGGGCAGCTTCGCGCCGCGGACGACTTCGATGCCGCGGCGGTGCAGGAATCGCTGCGCGCACTGGAGCACAAGCGGCGCAAGCTCAACAACGCCATCCAGCGCGCCAACTACGCCCACACCGTGAACGCCGGCGGCGAGACGCTGGACCTGAGCGAAGCGCTGGAGTTGCGCAAGGGACTGTCCGACCGCATCGGGGAATTGCACACCCAGAGCGTGCAGTCCGCCTACGTGCGCGTGATCTACAAGGAAGATCGCGACATCGTGGAGCCCAACGACGCCACCTTCGCCGTCAGCATGGAGCGGCTGGAGTCGGCCCGGCGGGCGTTCCGGGACCTGAACCGCGCACTGCGCGCGGCAAGCTTCTCGGTCGTGGTGGAATTCGGGGACGAGTAGCAGAGAGAGCCAATAACCAGAGCAGGAGACGGGGGAGTAAGTGCGAGTCTCCCGGCGACGGGAGCGTAGCCCAGTGGATCGGCGACTGCGACAGCGATAAACCTGCGGTTTGAAACGCCATAGTTCCCGGTGAAGCCCGGCAGCCAGGCAGTGCCTCAGCGTCACAGCAAGCACAGCCCGACAGCGAATCAGCATCATGACTCCGAGTCTCCTGCTCCTTTCTTGGTACCGCGTCGGCACGATGCTACGACGTCGGATCAGCAAGCGATCAGCCGCCGCAGCCGGTCACGCTCAGCCGGGCGGCAGAACGATGCGCGGACCGCCGCGCAGGTGAACCCACGCAACTCCGCGGCGGAGAATCCGAGCTTCGCGGCGATCGCGTACTCGCGCCCGATCGTGGTGCAGGCCCGAACCGGATCGTCGGTACAGATCGCCACCGGAACCCCACGTTCCACGAACCGGCGGATGGGGTGGTCCTCGTAGCCCTCCACTGCGCCGAGCACCACGTTGCTGGAGAGCGCACACTCGACGGTCACACCGCGGGCGGCGATCCGGTCGAGCAGGCGTAAGTCGGTGGTGGCGGCGAGGGCATGGCCGATGCGTGTCAGACCGGGGACATCGAGCGCCTCGGCCAGGTGCAGCGGGCCGAATTCCCCCGCATGGGCGGCGATGCCCAACCCCGCGTCGAGCGCGCGCTTCGCCCAACGGTGTACCACCGACCAGTCTGCCGGCTGATCATAAGGCACGGGCAGGATGTTCAGCCCGGCCAGACCGCGCCGGGCAGCGGCGAGGCAGCGCGGCAACAGGGTGGCGGCCCACTCCCCGGTGACCGGCGCTACCACCAGCGGTACCGCGTGGAATCGCGGATAGCGGTCACGCACGGCGGCCAGGGACGTCGCGAACTTGTCCAGGAAGTCGTCGCGCAGGATCGTGCGGGCGCCGAACATCACTTCGACCAGGAGGGCGCCGTCTTCCGCCGCTTCGACCAGCACGCGGCAGATACGGGCTTCGAGATAGTCCTTGCTACCGTCCACCTCGTCCACCCAGGAACGGGGATACGGCAGGTCGGGGATCCACGTCTCCAGGCGCGCCATGCCCGGCGGCAGGTCGCGCATCAGGTCGCGCGCCTTGACCCGCCAGTCGGTGCCGCGTCGCCCGGTTCGTTGCGCGAGCACCTGCTCCAGACGCGCGCCCGATTCGGCATGCACGTGGATGTCCGCCTTCGGCAGCGCCTCGATCGACGGTGCGATCCGGAAATCCGAAAGCGGCTTGATCATAAGGCCCGGAGAACGCGGGAGCCGAGGGAGGTCAGGGTATAGCCGGTGTCGTGACTGATGGTGAGGCCGAGGGCTTTCAACTTGCGCATGTTGCTCTTGAAGGGCGCAGTCTCCCGCCCAAGCTGCGCCGCCAGCCGGGAGGCCGCCACCCGGGGATGGGCGTCGATCAGGGCCAGGGTTGCGCCGATCCACGGGCCGGCGCGGCTGCGGGCGTCCATGTTGCGCAGCCGGGCCAGCAAGTCGTGCAGTACGTCCGCGGCGACGTCGGCGGACACGTCAGCCACGGGGGTGCGCGGGTCGGGCAGGTAGTGAAACCGAATCTCGAACACGGTATCGGGATGATGCCCGGGGCCCGCCGGGAACAACTGCCGCAGAAGGGCGTCCCGCGACGGGAACCCGGACGCGTGCGCCGCGGCATCGGTGATCTGCGCCACGGGCGCTTCGTGCACGTCGTCCACCGCCACCACGCCGTCGGCGTTGAGCCGGTACCGGTTGCCCACCTTCACGCGGGCGCGCTTCCAGGCCCGGTACGTGACGGTGATCGCACCATTCGCTATCTGTTCGTGAAACGAGTATTTGAAGAGCACAGCGGCTATCGCCACCCGGGTCGACCTGAGCCGACCGGCTCGGCTTCCAGGCTCGAACCTTACGCCAATCCAGCGCGAAGTGCGACGGGGCGGCGCTCGATTGACCCGGGCACTACCGGAACTCGGTTACGACGCCCCTGGTGCGGCCACCGGCGTGCCGTTCCGGCACACCACCGGAAAGTGCGGGCCGGCCTTGGCCATCGGCTCGCCCACGGCCAGGTCGATGAACGGCCGCATCAGGTGATCGCGGCCGGTGAACCGCGCCTCGCCGGTCATGTAGTGGATGGCCAGCGCCCGCCGCCGCCGCGGCGAGTCGTTCTCCGGCGAGCCGTGCCAGGTCAGGGAGTGGTGAAAGTGTACCTCGCCGCGCCTGACCGGTCTCGGCACCGCCACGATGTCGCGGATCTCGGCGTCCTCCGGAGGAGTGAACCCCTCCCCTATCCGGTCGAAGTCCTCCACGTTGCGCAGGTGGTCGAGTGAGGCGAGGTACTCGTTCTGGCGGTCCCCCCATCGGTACGATCCCGGCACCATCCACATGCAGCCGTTCTCGACGTCGGCGTCGTCGAACGGCATCCAGGCCGACACGGGGGTCATGGGATCGATGCTCGGCCACAGCGGCGCGTCCTGGTGCCAGCGGGTGGCGCCGCCGGCGCGGGGCGGCTTGTACTGCACCTGGTCGTGCCATACCTGCAGGTCGGCGAAGCCGGTGAGCTGGCTGATGCCGCGCACGATGACGGGATGGTGGATCAGCCGCTCGAACAGCGGCGACGCCTCCCAGATGTTGATGATCTGCCATACCGGCCGCTCCACCTCGAACGTGCGATACACCACCGGCTGCGGCTCGCCGTCGGCGAAGCCATCGGGACCGACGGCGATGATGCGGTCCAGTTCGTGGGACAGTTCGTCGAGTTCGCCGTCGTCGAGCACGCGCCCGGCGTTGAGGAAGCCGTCGCGCTGAAACGAGCGGACCTGTTCGGGGCTGAGACCGGCGCGCGCTGACGTGCCGGCGCTTGTTGTTGGCATTGGTAACCTCGTTGGCTGGAGTGTGAGGTGTACATGGCCGCGCCTGCAAGACCTGTCGGGCGCAGCGGCACCGAACCCGGACGCCCGGTACGGTTGACACATCGGTCGCTCCATGATTATCAATTGGAAAATTTTGCGCGAGGCTCCCTTGAGATCGAGGGGGCATACTGCTCGCATCATGGAGGATCTATGAAAATTCGATGGTTGATCGCCGTCGCGTTGTTGGCGGTGCCGGCGCTTTTGTTTGCCGGTGGTGAAGGAGAGGAGAGCGGCGACACCGATGGCGCCGCTGCCATGGCATCCGGCGGCAAGTACAGCGAGGCGCCGGAACTGGCCGCCCTGGTGGCCGCCGGCGAGCTGCCGCCGGTCGAGGAGCGCCTGCCGCTCGAGCCGCGCGTGCTCAGCGCGGAGCGCAACGACATTCCCGCCAGCGACCTGAACTTCGAGGTCGGCAAGTACGGCGGCATCATGCGCTCGGTACAGCCGAGCCCGACCTGGAACCCCGACATTTTCGTGATGAACGACGAGTCCCTGCTCGCCGCGCCCGGCATCCTGGCCGAAGGCATCGGCGGCAACGTCGCTTCGAGCTTCGAGGTCAGCCCCGACAACCAGAGCTTCACGCTCACGCTGCGCGAGGGGATCAAGTGGTCGGACGGCGTGCCGGTGACCACCGAGGACGTGCGCTTTACCTACGAGGACTTCCTGCTCAACGAAGACCTGACCAAGGTGTTCCCGCGCTGGATGCGTTCGGCCAGCAAGACCGACGGCGAGCCGCTGACGATCGGCATCATCGACGACTACACCTTCCGCATCAGCTTCGCCGAGCGCTACGACGGCTTCCCGGCCTACCTGTCGATCGTGCAGTGGAAGGGCTACACCGAGTTCGTGAAGCCGGCCCACCACCTCAAGCAGTGGCACGCCGACTACACGCCGCTCGCCGACCTGGAAGACGAAATCGCCGAGGAGGGCCTTGGCAAGGGTGAGTGGTGGACGCTGTTCAACAACCGCGACGCCCGCAACTGGGACTTGACCCGGCCCAAGGCGCTGGACTTCCCGGTACTGAACCCGTGGATACTGGTGGAGCAGAGCCCCACCACCGCGGTGTACGACCGCAACCCCTACTACTTCAAGGTCGACAGCGCCGGCCAGCAGCTCCCCTACATCAACGGCCTGCGCTCGCAGGTGGTGGCCGACGTGGAAATGTCCAACCTGAAGGTGCTGGCCGGTGAGGTGGACTTCCTGCGCGAGGACGCCACCCTCGACAAGGTGGACCTCTACAAGGAAAACGAAGACCGCGCCGGATACTCGGTCGTGCTGCTCGACATGCACATCACCCCGACCGACCCGCGGATCAACCTGACCTACGACGATCCCGCATGGCGCCAGGTCGTGAACGACGTGCGTTTCCGCAAAGCCCTGACCCATGCGATCAACCGTGAGGAGATTATCGACGCCATCTACTTCGGCTTCGCGTCGCCGTCCACCTTCGTGCCGGCGGCGTTCGATCCCGACATGGCCAACCAACTGCTCGATGAGGTGGGCATGGACCAGCGTGACGACCAGGGCTTCCGGCTCGGACCGGACGGCGAGACGTTCGAGATCCCGTTCGAGATCGCCATGCACGCCTCCGACATCGTGCCGGTGACCGAGATGATCATCGAGTACTGGAAGGATGTCGGTCTCAAGGCGACCATGAAGACCATCGAACCGGGACTGCAGAGAACGCGCCGCAATGCCAACGAGTTGAAGGCTGACGTGCTGTGGCATCACGGCCCCGAATTGTGGTGGGGCGCACTGTGGGACTTCGTGCCGAGCGCCTTTGGCCCCGCATGGATGACCTGGTTCAACACCGGGGGCGAGAGTGGCGAGGAGCCGCCCGATGACGTGAAGGCACTCATGGACGCCATGGACCGTTCCATCGCCCTGTCGGGCGCCGAGCGGGAAGCGGCGATCGCCGAAGTGCAGGAACGGATGCTCGAATACGTCTACATCATCCTGAACGTCGAAGACGTCAAGCAACCGCTGATCGTTAACAAGAACCTCGGCAATGTACCTACTGGAGGATTCGCCATCACCGCGAACTTCGCCGCCGAACAGCTCTTCTTCAAAAACTAGGGTTTCCATTCTGAATTGAAGGCGCCGGGTGGCCGGGCAAACCAACCGCCCCCCCCGTTTTTAAATTTTTTAAAAAAAAAAACGGCGGCCCGGCCGAAAAATAACCGGGATTTTAAAAAAAAGGTGGTGTAGGTTGGGGTTTTA
>JAPPGB010000022.1:0-24137 GCA_028821475.1 Spirochaetaceae bacterium | reverse complement strand
ATTTAACATACTGTTGTTTCCCCAACCACCCCTAATTCCCCCCCCAAACCCCTATTATAAAAAAACTCGGTTTACATTTCTTATTTCACGGCGCGGGGGGCGGTACAAACGCGCGGCCACCCGGCTTGATTCATGTTTGACTACATCATCCGGCGGACGCTGCAGATCATTCCGCTGATTGTCATCATCTCGGTGCTCTCGTTCGCGATTATCGAGTTGCCGCCCGGCGACTTCGTGACCATGCGGATCATCGAATTGGAGCAGACCGGCACCCGCGTCGACGACGACGAGATCGCAAGGCTCACCGAGCAATACGGGCTGGACAAGACGCTGGTGGAGCGCTATGCGCTGTGGGCCTGGAACATCATCAGCCGCGGCCACCTGGGACGCTCCTTTCAGTGGGAGCAGCCGGTGACGCAAGTGATCGGCGAGCGCATCGCGCTTACCATGTCGATCTCGCTGCTGACGCTGATCTTCATCTGGGTGGTGGCGATTCCGATCGGCATCTACGCCGCTACCCACCAATACTCGCTCGGCGACTACGTATTTACCTTCTTCGGCTTCATCGGCATCTCGGTGCCGGGGTTCCTGCTCGCCCTGGTGGTGATGTACCTGGCGTTCACGCAGCTTGGCGTCAGCGTCACCGGCTTGTTCTCACCCGAGTTCGCCGACGCTCCGTGGAGCTTCGCCAAGCTGATGGACATGCTGCCGCGACTGTGGGTTCCGATTGTCGTGATCGGGCTCACCGGCACCGCCAGCCTGATCCGGGTGATGCGCAGCATGATGCTGGACGAGTTGCGCAAGCAATACGTGGTGACGGCCCGTGCCAAGGGCGTGGCCGAGCGCACCTTGCTGTTCAAGTATCCCGTGCGCATCGCCATCAACCCGTTGATCAGTACCATCGGCTGGCTGCTGCCGTTCATCGTGTCGGGTGAGGCACTGGTATCGATCGTGCTGAACCTGCCTACCACGGGGCCGGTGCTGCTGCGCGCCCTGCTGTTCCAGGACATGTACCTCGCCGGCAGCCTGGTGATGATCCTGAGCGTCCTCACCGTGGTGGGGACACTGATGTCGGACCTTCTGCTCGCGTGGGTGGATCCGCGCATCCGCTACCAGGGGGCGACCAGGTGAGTACCGTCGAGGCGGTCGAACAGAGCACGCAGGAGACCGCCGCCGCGGAACGCTACTATCTTGCCTCCCAGTGGCAACTGGTGTGGTGGAAGTTCCGGAAGCACAAGATGGCGCTGGTGGCCGGAATCGTGCTGGCGGTCATGTACTTCATCGCCGCCTTCTGCGAATTCCTGAGTCCCTATCTGCCCGGCACCCGCTTTCCCGAATACCTGTACGCTCCGCCGCAACGCGTGCGGCTGCTTGCCAGCGGCGCAGGATTCGGGCCCCATGTGTACGGCTTGGTGCGCGGCCGCGACCCGGAAACGTTCCGGCGCACCTTTACCATCGACACCGAGCAACGCTTCAACGTGCGCTTCTTCGTGCGCGCCGAGGAGTATCGGCTGTGGGGGCTGTTCCAGAGCGACATCCACCTGTTTGGATCGGACGAGGGGCCGGTGATGTTGTTCGGCGCCGACCGCCTCGGCCGCGACGTGTTCACCCGCATCCTGTACGGGGCGCGCATCTCGCTGTCGGTCGGGCTGGTGGGGATCTTCTTCACCTTCGTGTTCGGCATGATCCTGGGCGGTCTGTCCGGCTACCTGGGCGGTATGGTGGACACGATCATCCAGCGGCTGGTGGACCTGCTGATTTCGATTCCCACCATTCCGCTGTGGATGGCGCTGGCGGCGGCGCTGCCGCGCGACTGGCCGCCGGTTCGGATCTATTTCGGCATCGTGATCATCTTCTCCATGATCGGCTGGACCGGCCTGGCGCGGGTGATCCGCGGCAAGCTGCTGGCCCTGCGCGAGGAGGACTTCGTGATGGCGGGGCGCATCGCCGGCGCCAAGCAGGGCGCGATCATCGCCAAGCACCTGCTGCCCTCCTTTGCCAGCTACATCATCGTCTCGCTGACGCTTGCCATCCCGCAGACCATCCTGGGCGAGACGGCGCTCAGCTTCCTCGGCCTCGGGCTGCAGCCGCCGGTGGTGAGCTGGGGCGTGCTGCTGCAGGACGCCCAGAACGTGCAGGCGATCGCTCACCACGGCTGGTTGCTGATTCCCTGCCTGTTCGTGATCGTCACCGTGTTGATGTTCAACTTTCTCGGCGACGGCCTGCGCGACGCCGCCGATCCATATACGCGTTAGGTCACGTCAGGAGACCCGGTATGAAACGATTCGCCTTTGCCATGAAGCTCCTGCCCGGCTGCGAGGCCGAGTACCAGAAGCGCCACGACGAGATCTGGCCGGAGCTTGCCAAGGAACTTCAGGACGCCGGCGTCAGCGACTACTCGATCTACCTCGACCCCGAGTCACTGACCCTGTTCGCGGTGCAGAAGCTGAGCCCGGACAACAGCGCGGATACGCTGCCGCAGCGCGCCATCGTCAAGAAGTGGTGGGCCCACATGGCCGACATCATGGAGACCCACCCCGACAACTCCCCGGTAATGCGTGAGCTGCCGGAACTGTTTCACCTCGACTGACCCCGACTCCCTCGACCAAAGGAAAATCATGTCACTTACCGTTGTCGATCTTGCCGCCGAGCATCGCGGCGCCGGCCCGTTCGTGGCCACCGCCACCCCGCGCCTGTCGTGGCGCGTCGCCACCAGCACCCCGAACTGGTACCAGGCATCCTACGAGATCGAGATCTCCGGGGACCTGGAGTATCGCGGCGGTCTGGTCGCTTCGGGTGACTCGGTGCTGGTGCCGTGGCCGGCGGCGCCGCTGGCATCGCACCAGCGCGTGACCTGCCGGGTGCGGGTCACCGGCGCCGACGGGGTGGCCAGCGACTGGAGCGAGCCGCTGGCGATCCATGCACCGCTGCTGGAAGCCGGTGACTGGTCGGCGCGGTTCATCTCCCCCGCCGGCGCGAGTGCGGCCACCGAGTCGGAGCCCTGCCCCTACTTCCGCCGCGAGTTCGCCCTGGAGCAACCGTGGCGGCGGGCGGTGCTGTCGGTGACCGCCCTCGGTGTGTACCAGGCGGAGGTCAACGGCCGCCGGGTGGGCGACGAGGAACTGGCGCCGGGCTGGACCAGCTACCGGCATCGCCTGCGTTTCGCCAGCCACGATGTCACCGACCTGCTGCGCGACGGCGACAACGCCATCGGGGCCATCGTGGGCGACGGCTGGGCGCGCGGGCGCCTCGGGTTCAGCGGCGCACGCAACTTCTACACCGACCGGCCGGCGCTGCTGGCGCAGCTCGATATCACCTTTGCCGACGGGTCGATGCTGACGCTCGGCACCGATACCGAGTGGCGTGCCAGTGTCGGCCCCATCCGCGGCTCCGACCTGTACGACGGTGAGACCCATGACGCCCGGGTGGAGTCGGGCGGCTGGTCGCAGCCCGGCTACGACGCCGGCGGCTGGCAGCCGGTTGACGTGATCGGGCACGACCTGGCCACCCTCGCGCCGGCGGCCGTGCCGCCGGTGCGCGCGGTGCAGGAAGTGGCACCGGTGGCGATTCAGCGCGCCCCCTCCGGCGAGATGCTGGTCGACTTCGGCCAGAACCTGGTGGGCCGGGTGCGCATACGGCTGACCGCAGCACCGGGCACCGAGGTAACGATTCGTCATGCCGAGGTGCTGGAGAACGGCGAGCTGGGCGTGCGTCCGCTGCGCTCTGCCCAGGCCACCGACCGCTACATCGCCCGCGGCGGCGGCGCCGAGGTGTGGGAGCCGCGCTTCACGTTCCACGGCTTCCGCTACGCAGGAGTGCGCGGCTGGCCAAGTGAGCTGCAGCCCGAAGACATCACCGCCGTGGTGCTGCACTCCGACATGGTGCGCACCGGCTGGTTCGAGTGCTCGGATCAGCGGGTCAACCAGCTCCACGAGAACATCGTGTGGGGCATGCGCGGCAACTTCCTGGACGTGCCGACCGACTGCCCGCAGCGCGACGAGCGGCTGGGCTGGACTGGCGACATCCAGGTGTTCGCCGCCACCGCTACCCTGCTCTACGACACGGCCGCGCTGCTGGACTCGTGGCTTCAGGACCTGGCGGCCGAGCAGGAGCCGGACGGCAACGTGCCGTTCGTCATCCCGTCGATCCTGCCGGCGGCGTTCACGGCGGCCGGCTGGGGAGACGCCGCCACCGTGGTGCCGATGACCTTGAGCCGGCGCTACGGCGACCTGGAGCTGCTGCGCCGCCAGTACCCCTCCATGAAGGCATGGGTCGAGCACGTGAAGGGCATCTGCGACGACCGCCGCGTGTGGGGAGACGGTTTTCAGTTCGGTGACTGGGTGGACCCGAAGTCGCCGCCCGACGCGCCGGGCGACGCCCAGACCGACTCGTCGCTGGTCGGCACGGCGTGGTTCGCGCGCTCCGCCCAGCTCCTGGCCGAGGCGGGCGAGTTGCTCGGCGCGCACGACGATGCCGCCGCCTACCGCCGGCTTGCCGCCGAGGTGGCCGCCGGCTTCCGCGCCGAGTTCGTGGCCCCGAACGGGCGCGTGGTGAACGACAGCCAGACCGCCCACCTGCTGGCGCTGGCGTTCGGCCTGGTCACGCCCGAGCAGCACCCGGCCACGGCACGCCGGCTCCAGAAACTGATCGAGAAAGAGGGCCACCGGCTCTCCACCGGCTTCCTGGGCACCCCCTGGCTGTGCGAGGTGCTCACCCGCATCGGCGACGACGACATGGCCTACCGGCTGCTACTGCAGACCGAGCTGCCGTCGTGGCTGTATCCGATCACCATGGGCGCCACCACCATCTGGGAACGCTGGGATGCCATGCTGCCCGACGGCTCGATCAATCCGGGGGAGATGACCTCGTTCAACCACTACGCCTACGGCGCCGTGGGCGCGTGGCTGTACGAGCGCATGGCCGGCTTCCGCCAGCACGACGGCGCGCACGGGTGGCGGCGGTTCGTGGTGGAGCCGCACCCGGGCGGCGGCATCCGGCACGCCAAGGCCTGGGTGGACACGCCCTATGGCCGCGCCGAGTCGAGCTGGCGCATCGACCACCACGACGGCGCGCCGTCCACGTTCACGCTGCGCGCCGTGGTGCCCGCAAACACCACCGCCGAGTTGTGGCTACCGGGCGCCACCGAGCCGGTGGAGGCCGGGTCGGGCGAGCACGAACTGTCGATGCGACTGAGCCCCGCGCAACGCCACCGTTTCCTGCCGAGCCGGGAGGGCGCGCGCCTGCACCTCGACTCGCCGCTGGCGGAGGTGCTCGCCGACCAGCCGGCGCGCGAGGCGCTGCGCCGCAATCGAGCCTTCGGCGTCCTGCTGCGCACGATGAGCGGCGACATCCCGGCCGTGTCGCTGCGCGAGGCGCTGCAGTCGCCGCCCCGCCCGGCCAGCGACAGGCAGCTCCACCACCTCGAACAGGACCTGATACGCCTGTAAGAGACGAGTGAGGGAGGGCGAATAGTGAAGATTCTGGTAACGAACGACGATGGGATTGATTCGCCCGGCATCCAGGCCCTCGCCGAAGCGATGCGCCGGGTCGGCGAGGTGCTCATTGTTGCCCCGGACCAACAGCAGAGTGGCGTTGGCACCGCGGTGTCGTTTCACAATGGCATTTCTGCCGCGGAACGAACCTCTGCCATCGAGGGAGCGCGTGCCTATGCCGTCAGCGGCACACCGAGCGATTGTGTGATCTTGGGCTTGGGGCCGCTGGCCGACGGGACTATCGATCTGGTGGTGTCCGGCATCAACTTGGGTGCCAATGTGGGCAACGGTGTCCTTGGGTCCGGGACTACCATGGCGACCCGCGTAGCGCATGCGCGCAGTCCCAGGATCCCATCAATTGCCGTCTCTCTGAGCCTATATGGCCCTCGAGACCAGAGAGAGCCGCACTATCACCTTGCCGCCACGGTTTCCGAATTGTTGGCGCGCTGTATAGCAGAAGGAGAAATGCCGGCCGGCATTACGCTCAACGTGAACGTCCCGAGTGTCCCCCGCGGAGAGATCCGCGGTATCGCCGTCACCAGACTCTCGCCTATCAGCTACTGGCGGTTACGAACCGAACAGGACGGAGATGGTCTTTACCACAACAAGCTTTCCGCAATCGCAGCGGACCATCCCGACATCGCAGAAGGGACCGATGTCTGGGCTCTGAACAGGGGGCTCATCTCCGTCACCCCGTTACGCCTGGAGGTCACCGACGATAGCCTCCTGTCAGCGTTGAGCCCGCATACGCGTCACTTGGAGTCCGCACTCGAGCGGATTGTTGCGGACGTTCCGTCACAAGGAGGCGGTCGGTGCCCAGGTCGCAAGGTCGGCTGATAGAGCCCGTATATGGGGCCACGCCCGCGCTGCCGTGGGCGGTGCGCGTCCTACTTTCTCAGGCGCAGCCCGGCTCGTCGGAGGACCAGCGCTCGTAGACGGGATCGGGCTTCCCGGCCAGGGCGGCGCGGGTCTGGCGCCAGAGAGCGGCCCACTCCCCGGGGTCGCGGATCTCGGTTTCCGGCCGCGCCCGGCTGCGCGCAATGAAGCCCGGCTGCACCTCTCGCCCGCTCGGCTGGTAGGCGGGGTTGTAGCGCAGGTCGAAACTCCAGCGAACCGTGCCGCTGTGGTTGGGCAGCGGACCGTGATGCATCAGGCGATGCATCAGCAGCACACCTCCGCGCCGCAACGGCACCGGCACGGCTTCGTGCGCACGGGTGAGTTGTGCCGGGATCGTCACGCCGGGATTGCAGTGCAGCATGAGCCCGTCGCGGTGGCTGAACGGAACCACGGCGAGGCAGCCGTTGGCCACGCTTGCGTCCACGAGGGGAAGCCACACGGTGACCATTTCGGTAGCGTCGGCCTCGGGCATCATGAAGGCGTTGTCCTGGTGAAACCAGTCGGGAGCATCCCGGGCGCCGTCCGCTGCCGGAGCGCCGGGCGCGGTGCCGACCGGCTGCTTCAGCCGGACGTGCTGAATGGGGTTGGCGAAGATCTCGGGCCCGATGAGCGATTCGACCAGGTCAAGCAGCGTTTCGTTGCGGAGCAGATTGAACACCGCCGGACCGACGGAAATCGGCGTCTGTTCCGCGACACGGCGCTTGGGCAGCGCGATATCGAAGTGCTGGTGATAGCTCTCGCCGGTCTCGAACTGGATCGCGGTGAGCCGTTCGGCAAACGGCAGATCCGAGCAGGTGGAGGAGACCCGGCCGGCGGCGAGCAGGTCTCTCGCAAGCCGATCCAGGATGACCGTGTATTCTTCGACCACCGGATCGAGATCCTGTCGAGGGTCGAGCACGTCGTCCAGCGCCAGAAACCCCTCTTCGGTGAACTGTACGATCTGACTCTCGGTAAGCCCGGGCATGGGTTGCTCCTTTTCGTCCGCTCGACATCATACCGGTAGCGCACAACGGGCTACTACCCTGCTCCCGCGTACCGCGCGTACCGTCGCGTGCCGGGCGCGAAGCGGACGCGCCGCGGGCTGTGGCAGGTCGGGCTTCCGCGGCCACCACTGCGAGCCACATGCCGTCGAGCCGGCGCGTTGACAGCGGCGCCGCGCTCGTGCGAGCTTGTCTCGCGTCAGCTAACGCTTGCTGACGATCCACTACGCACCACCGCGTGCACAAAGGAGCAAACATGAAGCCGATAGCGCTGTTCGTGGGCCTGTTGACCTGCCTCGCCGCGCCGCTTGCCGTTGCCGGGGGCGACTCGGATAGCGACGACGGCGCCGCCACGGGCGCGGCGTCGGATACACGCTACAAGGAGTCGCCGATGCTGGCCGCGCTGGTGGCCGCGGGTGAGCTGCCGCCGGTCGACGAGAGACTTCCGGAGGTTCCGGCACTGTTCGAGCCGCTGGAGGCGGTCGGGAAGTATGGCGGTACGCTGAATTCCTTCTCCATGGACGCCAATCCCTGGCACGACCTGGGCGACGAACCGGAGCGTGGCGGGTACCTGGGCAACTTCGCCGCCGACAACCAGACCGTGGTCGGCAATCTGGCTCAAACCGTGGAATACAGCGACGACCGGACAACCATCACCGTGGGGCTGCGGCGTGGCGCCAAGTGGTCCGACGGAGCGCCGTTTACCGCCGATGACATCCTGTTCATGTTTCACGACATGCACTGGAACGAAGGGGTCACCACCTGGGGAGGCTCCGCATTCGTCAAGGATGTGCGCAAACTGGACGACTTCACCGTCGTCTACGAGGCCGACCTGGAAAGCCCGTCACCGATCATGTACTACCAGATGGGGCAGTGGTTTACCAGCGACTGGCAGGGCTACCATCCGAAGCATTACCTGGAGCAATACCACATCGAGTACAATCCAGATGCCGACGCGCTGGCCAAGGAGCAGGGCTTCGAAGACTGGACGAAACTGCTGTACAGCCACTACTGGTGGAGTCCGATGAACGACGTCGAAAAGCCGACCATGCAGCCGTGGATGTTCACCCAGATCGATACCACGGTCAAGGTGTTCGAACGCAACCCGTATTACTGGAAGGTCGACGCCGAGGGACAGCAGCTTCCATACGTCGACCGGATCCTCAACACGATCATCGACTCGGAGTTGTACGACGTCAAGATCGTCACCGGCGAGGCGGATTTCGCCTGGATGAACACATCGTTCGAAAACATCACCCTGTACAAGGAGAGCGAACAAGAGGGCGACTACCGGGTCGTACTGCTGCCCGGCTTCCACGGGTCGGAAGCGATTTTCGGTATCAACCTGAACCATTCCGATCCGGTGGAGCGGGAGATCAACAGCGACATCAGGTTCCGGCAAGCGCTGTCTCTCGCCATCAACCGCGACGAGATCAACGAAGTGGTGTACTCCGGGCAGGCTGTGCCGCGGCAGGCGACCATATTGCCGTCGGTCAGCTACTTCAAGCAGGAGTGGGCGGAGTCATTCGCCGAGTACGATCCTGACCGCGCGAATGCCCTGCTCGACGAGATGGGTCTGACCGAGCGCGACAGGAACGGCAACCGTCTGCGTCCGGATGGCAAGCCGGTACACCTGGTCATAGAGACCGCCGTGAGCGTCGGCGCCACCATATCGAGCAAGCTGTTCGAATTGGTGCAGGAGTACTGGAAGGCGTTGGATTTCGAAGTCACGATCAAGTTTCAGGAAGCAGCCTTGTGGACCCAGCGGCGCGACTCGCCCGAACATGGTGTCATGGTGGCTCCGCTGTACTTCTCCACCGAGGTTTTCGCTTACACGGAACCGTACTACAACGTGAGCCGGCGCCAGAAGGATGTTTCCTGGGGCGTCGAGTGGCGCCGGTGGTTGACCGCGCACTACGCCATCGAAGCGGGCACGGCCACGTTGGACGATTACGAGGGCGGCAAGATGCCCGGTGAGGAGCCCCCCGACTGGGTAATGGACCTGGAGAATTGGGACCGGGAGTCTCAGAAGCATCTGCTCGGGTCACCGGAGTACAACTCGTTGCGCCAGAAGGTACACGATTGGCACGCCAGGAACCTGGTGGTCATCGGCACCGTCGGGATGGTGCCCGTTCCGTTGATCGCCAAGAACAGCCTCGGTAACGTTCCCACCGAGTTCCTGCCCTGGATGGGTTGGCGCGGTGATCTGAACTACTTCGCCGAGGGGCTGTACTTCAAGTAGAAGACTTCAAGTAGAAGACTTCAAGTAGAAGCGCAAGCGCAACGGAAGTCTTCCAGAGAATGCGAGCTGCGGGCACCGTTCCGGGGTCTGCGGCTCGCGTCTTTTGGCAGGCAGAGGAACCATGCTGAGTTACATCATTCGTCGCATCATCTACATGATCGTCGTGCTCCTGGTCCTGTCCGTGGTGTCGTTCTTCATCATCCAGCTTCCGCCGGGCGACTTCCTGACCGCGTTCATCGAGAACATGCGCGCCCAGGGAACGGTGGTGAGCGAAGAACAGATCATGTTGCTCAAGGAGTACTACGGGCTCGATCAGCCGATGTACCTGCAATACCTCAGGTGGCTCGGCAACCTGCTGCAGGGCGACCTGGGGCAATCGTTCCAATGGAATCAACCGGTCACTGAGCTGATCAAGGAGCGGTTGGCGCTCACCGTGACCATCTCCCTGATCTCGCTCGTACTGACCTATCTGATCGCGATCCCGATCGGCATCTACTCGGCGACCCACCAGTACTCGTTCGGCGACTACGCGTTCACGGTGTTCGGCTTCATGGGGCTGGCAACGCCCAATTTCCTGCTCGCGCTGGTGCTCATGTTCCTGCTGTACAAGTACGCCGGCTGGAGCGTCGGCGGGCTGTTCTCGCCGGAGTACGTGGTCGCTCCCTGGAGCCTGGGGAAGGTGGTGGATCTGCTCAAACATCTGCCGATTCCGCTGGTGGTCATCGGCACGGCCGGCACCGCCTGGACGATCCGGGTGATGCGCGGCTGCCTGCTCGACGAACTGAAGAAGCAATATGTGATCACCGCCCGCTCCAAGGGCCTCACCGAGCGTTCCCTGCTGATGAAGTACCCGATCCGGATCGCCATCAACCCGGTGATCAGCACCATCGGCGGGTTGCTGCCGACCATCATTTCGGGCGCCACGCTGACCTCGATCGTGATCAGCCTGCCCACCATCGGTCCGCTGCTGCTGCGCGCGTTGCGAGCCCAGGACATGTTCCTTGCCGGCAGCATGCTCATGCTGCTCAGCGCCCTGGGGATCATCGGCAACCTGATCTCCGACATGCTGCTGGTGGCGATCGACCCGCGCATCAGATTCGAGAACCAGGCACAGGTGCGTTCATGACATCGGAAGTTCCGGCACCGACGGCGGTCGAGGCCGCCGCGGAAGAAGCCTACTTCACCGCTTCCAGTTGGGCGCTGATGCGGCGCCACCTCGTCAAGCACCGGTTGGCGATTCTCGGCGGCTCGGTGCTGGCCCTGCTGTACCTGATGGGAGCTATCGCTCCCGGGTTCTTCTCGACCTACAACGTCGGGCAGCGCAACAACGACTACATCCTGGCGCCGCCGCAGCGGATCCGCGTCCTGCACGAGGGCCGGCCCCACCGTCCGTTCGTCTACGGCCTCGCAACGACGCGCGATCCGGAGACCTTCCGCCGCATCTACGCCGCCGACAAGGAGGCGGTATACCCGATCCGTTTCCTGGTGCGCGGCGCCGACTACAAGCTGTTCGGATTCGTACCCACCAACATCCGCCTGCTGGGGGTGGCGGAACCCGGCGTGTTGTTCCTGTTCGGCACCGACGAACTGGGCCGCGACATGTATTCCCGCACGCTCCACGGTGCGCGCATATCGCTGACCATCGGCCTGGTGGGTGTCGCGATCAGCTTCATCCTCGGCTGCCTGCTGGGCGGCATTTCCGGCTACTTCGGCGGCGCGGCGGACATGTTCATCCAACGCGTCATCGAGTTCTTCAGTTCGATCCCGACGCTACCGCTGTGGATGGCGCTGGCGGCCGCCGTGCCGACCGCATGGCCGCCGATACGCATCTACTTCATGATCACGGTGATTCTCTCGATCGTCGGGTGGACCGGGTTGGCGCGCGTGGTGCGGGGCAAGATGTTGCAACTCCGTGAAGAGGACTACGTGCTGTCGGCGAAGATCTCCAACACCGGCGAAATGCGCATCATCGGCAAGCACCTGCTGCCGGGGTTCATGACCTACCTGATCGTCCACCTGACCCTGGCGGTACCGTCGATGATCCTGGGCGAGACCGCGCTGAGCTTCATCGGCATCGGGCTGCGGCCGCCGGCGGTGAGCTGGGGCGTGCTGCTGCAGCAGGCGCAGAACATCAGGTCGGTGGCGCTGAGCCCCTGGCTGCTGACTCCCGCCCTGTTCGTGGTGGCGACCGTGCTGTGCTTCAACTTCCTCGGCGACGGCCTGCGGGACGCGGCGGATCCCTACAAGTAGCCTCCGCTGACCACGATCAGTCGGCGTACGGGTCTGCCGCATCACGGAGCCCGTCCCCTACGAAATTGAAGGCGAGCACCGTAGCGATCACGAACAGGCCGGGAATCATCAGCCACGGCGCCAACGCCAGCGTGTGGACGTTCTGGGCTGCCTTCAACAGCACACCCCAGCTTATCGCTGGCGCCTGCATGCCCAGCCCGAGGAAGCTGAGGGACGTCTCAGCCAGTATCATGCCGGGGATGGTGAGGGTGAGCGCGGCGATGATGTGGCTCAAGAACGACGGCACCATGTGAATGAAGATGATCGGCATATCACGCCGGCCGGCGATCCGGGCGGCCACCACGAAGTCGGATTCGCGCAGCGCCAGGAACTTGCCCCGTACCACGCGCGCCAGAGTGGTCCATCCGAGCAGCGAGAGGATGATGGTGATGGCCAGGTAGGTCTGCGCCACCGGCCACCCGCGGGGCAACGCCGCGCTCAGGCCCATCCACAGCGGCAAACTGGGAATCGAGATGAGGAGGTCGATGAGGCGGTTTACCACCTCGTCCACGGTGCCGCCGAAGTAGCCCGCCACCCCACCGATCAAGATGCCCAGGAAGAAGCTGATAGCCACTCCCACCAGCCCGATCGACAGTGAAATCTGCGCTCCGTGCAGGGTGCGCGCGAGCACGTCGCGGCCCAGAGCGTCGGCCCCGAACAGGTGCACCGGGACCCCCTCGACGCCGGTGCCGAACAGGTGGACCTGCATCGGGAACAGGCCGAACAGGCGGTAGCTGTGTCCCTGCACGAAGAGACGGATCGGGTAGATCCGTGAACGGTCTGCCCGGTACACGGTCTTGTAGGTCTCGCGGTCCTTTTCCCCGATCAAGGCGTAGACGAAGGGTCCTCGCAGGCGCCCATCCGCGAACAGGCGCACCCGCTGCGGCGGCGCTTCACGATAGGCGACGTTCCTCTGCGTGGGGTCGTGCGGGCTCAGGAACGGGGCGAACAACGCGGCAAGGTACATCACCAACAGCACCACCGACCCGATGATGGCCAGCCGGTGCCTGAGGAAGCGCCGCCGCATGAGCTGCCACTGCGATGCGAAGTCGTCTCGGTTCTCTGCTGCCTCGTTGCGGCCGCCCTCCGGGACAGGCGATACGTCAGGTGGGAACGGGCGCCGTATGCGCAGTCTTACTTCACGCCCCGCCTCGGTGCCTGCCGCACCGCCGTTCGCGGTCACCCTCAGGCCGCCTGCTTCGCGTATCGGATGCGCGGATCGAGCATCGCGAGGAGCACATCGGAAAGCAACGTTCCCACCACGGTGAGGATGCTCAGCAGCATGATGAAACTGCCGGCCAGGAACATGTCCTGCGACAGCAGCGCGCCGACCAGGAACGGGCCGGTGGTGGGCAGGTTGAGCACGATGGCAGTGATGGTGGCCCCGGATATCAGCGTCGGCAGCGTCCAGCCCACCGTGCTGATGAACGGGTTGAGTGCCACGCGGACCGGGTACTTCATGATCAACGTGGTCTCGGTCAGCCCCTTGGCGCGCGCCGTGACGACATACTGCTTGCGCAGCTCATCGAGCAGGTTGGCGCGCATGATTCGCACCAACCCGGCGGTGCCCGCCGTGCCGAGCACGACCGTCGGGATCCACAGGTGCGCGAGCAGGTCCACGACCTTGGCGAACGACCACGGCGCCTCCCGGTACTCGAGCGAGAACAGGCCGCCGATGTCGAGGCCGAGATAACGAAACGACAGGTACATCAAGATGAGGGCGAGCAGGAAGTTGGGCGTGGCGAGTCCAATGTAGCTGAAGAACGTGGCGGTATGGTCACCCCATGAATACTGCCGCACGGCGGAGTAGATGCCCACCGGAAACGCCACTATCCAGACGAACAGCAGCGACGAGAGGGCGATGACGAAGGTCAGGGCAATTCGCTCTCCCACCAGCTCGTTTACCGGTGCGTTCCACACGAAGGACCTTCCCATGTCGCCCTGGACGAACCTGCTGATCCAGTGGACATATTGAAGCACGGGCGGCTTGTCGAGTCCGTACTGCCGCCTGAGTTCATCGACCAGGTCGTCGGTGATCTCGACACCGCGCTGTTCGAGCGCAATGAGCGTGGCGGTCAGGAGATCACCCGGGGGAAGCTGGATGATGATGAACGACACCACAGAGATGAGCCACAGGACGATCAACATGTTGATGACTCTTCTGGTCAGCCAACGAATCATGGCAGTCCCTGCTCAGGAACGAAATGGGCCGCACCTCCGAACGAAAGTGCGGCTGCTGCTGACCAGTGCCAAACGGCACTGGACGATAGAAAAGGCTACTCGCGGATGAACCACTGAGCCGGTGTCGTGTTTACCCAGAGAACGGTTTCCCACGCGAACGGCAGCGTCTCGGGAACATTGTGAATTCTGTTGTTGATGAGGATCGGACGCAGCGCATATCCGACCGTGCCGATCACCGGAATGAGCTCCGCCTGCATCGACCAGTACTCCCTGCCGAACCGGTTGAACTCGGCATCGCTCTGGGCACTGACCCATGCGTTCTTGGTCTCGACGAATTTCCTCCACTTCTCCGGTGGTTCTTGCCCGCGTGCCGGCTCGTCGCCTTTGCTGCCGGCGTCAAGCCAGTACTGGTAGCTCATCCAGTCCCGCCAATTCAGCGCGTAGCCGGTTGCACCGGTCGTGAAGTTGCCGGGAACTGAGACACGCGTCGGCATGTAGCCCTCGGCAACACCGACATGGACATCGAGCTGGTTGGCATCGCGCAGCTCGCGATTGAGGTCCGAGGAGATTTGCCGGTAATCGGTCCTGATTCCGACTTCCTGCCAATACTCGGCGACCAACTCGGTGGTGCTGAAGCCCATGGTTCCCATGACCGATGAGGTATTGACGTTCAACTCGATCAGGAACGGCTCACCGCCGGGGCCTTCGCGGAAACCGTCGCCATCGACATCGCGCAGGTCCAACTCATCAAGGAGCCGCATCGCGCGCTCGGGATCGTAATCCGCATAGGCTCTGGCCCAGGAGGGATCGTAGAACTCCGCTGCCGAAGTCACGGTGAACTGCTGCGGTGTGGCCAGGCCCTGGAACGCGAACTCATTGATCTCTTCTCGATTGATGGCCAGCGACATGGCGTGCCGGAAACGGTCGTCCTGGAAAATCGCGGCCTTTACCGGGTCTTCGATGTTGAGGTTGAACCCGTAGACCACGCGGCCCGTCTTCGTATCCTGCCACTCTCGTATGCTGTAATCGCCAATCCCCTCGTTCTCCTTGTACAGCGGAAAATCCGCGGGATTCATCAAGCGACCGCCGATGTCGATCGAGCCCTGCATCATGTTGAGGATGGCCACCTCGGAATCCGCGAAGAACTCAGCGTACAGGCTGTCGATGTAGGGAAGCTGGTTGCCTTCCGTGTCGACCGCCCAATAGTAGGGATTTCGCACATGCTGAATGCCGGACGAGTCCCGGCTTTCGATGATCCAGGTGGTCATCTCCGGCTGCACGTAGCTCTGGCTGGGCTGCGTATCGATCGCCGCCAGGAACAGCGCAGGCCAAGATTCATGGCCCTCCTCCTTGGCCAGCTTCTCGACCTCCGGGTTGAATGCCTTGTGGTAGTCTTGCGCCCAGTGCGCGGCGGTGAACAGAAAGGATTGCCGGGTTCTGAACCAATTCAGATGAGATTTCCACAGGGCTGGCGACACCGGCACCGGGAACGTGATTTGCACGGCATGGTCGTCTATTTTCTGGAACTTTGAGAGTTCTCCCTCGAACGTCCATCCGCGTGTCACCCAATAATTCACATCGGGGTCTGCCATGACATAGGTGTACATGAACATGATGTCGTCGGCGGTGAACGGCATGCCGTCGGACCACTTCGCGCCCTCGCGCAGGTAGATGGTCAGCGTTCGGTTGTCGCTCGACGCCTCGTATTCCTTGGCCAGCGAAGGAATGATTTCCGCGCTGCTTGGATCTGCTCGAAACAGAAACACGTGCTTGCCGCGGAGCATGTCACCGTAGTCCCGCGGTCCCTTGCGGGCCACCCGCAATTCTCCGCCGTACTCACCGATCTCGCTGTACGGACCGATCACCAGGGGATCGTCCGGAAGCCGCTCCTCGACCGGTGGCAGCTCTCCTCGGGCCACCATCGCCGCCAACATCGGAGCCTCGCTGAACTCGGTGATGCCGAGCTCGGAAGCGGTCGGGGCCTGCAGCCAGTTAGCCGGCCAGGTGAAACGGCCTCCCACCAGGACGATGTCCGTATCGGACGTCATCGCCGCCGCCTCTTCGGTGGCGCTCTCCTGCTCCGAACCGGCCGGTGCAATTGTTGCACCTGCAACGAACAACAGAACCACCAGAAACACAACAAGCGTTTCTTCATGGGACACCTCCCCCGTGACATTCCTGCGCCGACAGATTCACACAGCAGACATCTGTCGCGATCCAGGCAGTATCCCCCCCTCCCACCGGCATGTCAAACTGTCGACTGATCTGCCATACTGAGGTCCATGCGGTTCTTCAACACCGAGGGACCGGTCGTGGCTCAGCGGCACTACTGCATCCCGCCGCTGGAGCGGTTCGATCTCGACGAGGTCCTGGCGCTGATCGGGCGCATGCGGTACTTCGTGCTGCACGCGCCGCGGCAGACCGGCAAGACCTCGGCCCTGCTCGCCTTGCGTGACCTGCTCAACAGCGGCGCCGCCGGCGACTACCGCTGCGTGTACGTGAACGTCGAGGCGGCCCAGGCGGTGCGCGAAGACGTCGGACGCGCGATGCGCGTGATCGTGGGCAGGCTGGCCTCGCGGGCGCGGCTGCTCGGCGACGGGTTCCTGTACGATACCTGGTCCGACATCGTGGCGAGCTTCGGCGACGGCGCCCTCGCGGAGGCCCTGACCCGCTGGTGCGAAGCCGATCCGAAGCCGCTGGTGCTGCTGATCGACGAGATCGACTCGCTGATCGGCGACACCCTGATATCGGTGCTGCGCCAGTTGCGCGACGGCTACGACCAGCGTCCCGAGAGTTTCCCCCACAGCGTCGTGCTGTGCGGCGTGCGCGACGTGCGCGACTACCGTATTCGTTCCAGCGCGGAGCAGGTCACGATCGCGGGCGGCAGCGCCTTCAATATCAAGGCGGGGTCGTTGCGCCTGGGTGAATTTTCGGAGGCCGAGGTGCGTGCGTTGCTGGCGCAGCATACCGCGGAAACCGGACAGCCGTTCACGGAGGACGCGCTGGCTGCGGTGTGGCGGCAAACCCAGGGCCAGCCGTGGCTGGTGAACGCCCTGTGCCAGGAAGTCTGTGACCGCAGCACCGCAGGCAGCGGCGAGGGCCGCCCGATCACCGGCAACGCCATCCTCGACGCGCAGGAGCAACTCATCCTGAACCGGGTGACCCACCTCGACCAACTCACCGACAAGCTCCAGGAGGCGCGCGTGCGGCGCGTGATCGAGCCGCTGCTGAGTGGCGCCAGCGTGGACGAGTCGTCGACCCGCGACCTGGAGTACGTGCGCGACCTCGGCCTCGTGGCCCGTGAGGCGCCGCCGCGCATGGCCAACCCGATCTACGCCGAGGTGGTGCCCCGAGAGCTCACCTATGCCGTCCAGGAGAAGCTGCTGCAGGATCCGGTGTGGTACGTGGACGCCGGCGGCGGCCTCGACCTGGACAAGCTGCTGGCCGACTTCCAGGGCTTCTTCCGCGAGCACTCCGAGCACTGGGTGGCGCGCTTCGACTACGCCGAGGCGGGTCCGCAACTCCTGCTGCAGTCGTTCCTGCAACGAATCGTGAACAGCGGCGGGCGCATCGAGCGCGAGTACGGCCTGGGGCGGGGGCGCACCGACCTGCTGATCATCTGGCCGCCCTCCGGCGGCGCGGGGCCGCACGCCGCGGGCAGATTCGTCATCGAGTGCAAGGTGCTGCACGGGAGCCTGGAGCGCACGATACGCGAGGGGCTGCTGCAGACCGCCGAGTACATGGACCGGTGCGCGGCGCAGGCGGGCCACCTGGTCATCTTCGACCGCGGCGCAGGCAAGCGGTGGGAGGACAAGATCTTCCGCCGCGACGAACGCACCGATGACCGGCACCGGATCACGGTGTGGGGGATGTGAGCCGCCGAAGTGCCACCGTTGGGGTGGCTGTCTCCGGGGGCGGTGACGGCGTAGATTCAGACGATGCCCGGCGGGCGGCTAGCGGCCGCTCCGGCTCATCCAGCGCCAGTCGTTTCGACCTAACCGGACTTGGCGACAGCGGCACCCAGCCGGCCCTCACCACCAGCGCCCCTTAGCCTGGGATCAAGCAGGTCGCGCACCCCGTCGCCGAACATGTTTAGACTGTAAATGGTAATCGTCAGGCAAAGACCAGGCCAGAAAACCAGGTATGGCGCCATCTCCATGTAGAGACGCCCGTCCCGGCTGAGCAGACCTCCCCAGTCAGGAACCGCGGGGGGCAGGCCAAATCCGAGAAAGCTCAGAGAAGCCGCACTCAGGATTACGCCACCGATGTTGATGCTAAATATGATGATGACAGGCGCCATAATATTGGGCAGGACATGGCGTAACAGGATGAGGCTCGTGGGGGTACCCACAGCCCTGGCTGCCAGAAAATAGTCATTCTCTTTGACACCAATAACGGCGCCTCTGACGACTCGGGAGGCGCCGATGCCTCCGGCGATCCCCAGGACCACTATGATCTGTGGCAAACCCCGCCCCACTATGGACATGATGGTTAACAACAGGAGCAGTCCCGGGAAAGCCATCCAGGCATCGACAAATCTCTGCACACCCAGGTCCAACGTACCGCCAAGGAATCCTGACGTGCCGCCGATCAGGACGGCGACCAAAACATTGATAGTGGTCGCCGCCAGACCGACAAATAACGAAATACGAGCTCCATGGATCAGGCGGCTCAAGAGGTCTCGCCCCAACCCGTCGGTACCTAGCAGATACTGTGCTGATGGGCCCTGCAGCCGGTCTATCAAGTGTACTTCGTTATATGGATAAGGGGCCAGAACATCAGCAAAGATAGCGACTATAATCAATATCAATATGATAATCCCGCTGACAGTACCCAGTCGCTTCTCCTTCCACAGCCTGACAAAGAAATCAGCCAGAGCGGCACGTCTCTTTGGCGCACTGGCTGCTGATGGTCTCTTTGTGGCGTTACTCATACTCGCCGTTTTTCCTTTATTTATAGCGGACCCTGGGGTCCAAGAAAGCATACATCAGGTCGATCATGAGATTGATCCCCAAAACCGCAGCGGCGAAAACCAGATTCACTCCCGAGACGACCGTATAGTCTCTCCCCTGGAGTGCATTCACCATGAGCTGACCTAGCCCCGGCAGGTTGAAGATGTTCTCCATGATAACGGCGCCACCTACCACGATCGGCAACTGCAGGCCTATCAGGGTGATTACCGGGATGAGTGCATTCTTCAGGGCGTGTCTCAGAACGACGACCCTCTCCTTGAGACCCTTGGACCAGGCGGTCCTGATATAGTCCTGCCTGAGCACCTCCAGCATCATGGTACGCGTCATCCGCATGGTGCTTGCAGCCATGGCTGTCCCCAGAATCAAGCTGGGAATGAGGAACACCCCGAGATTTCCCAGCGGGTCTTCGGTGAAAGGGATCAGCTTCAGCGGTGGCGACCAACCCCACCAGATTGCCGGGAAGATCATGACCATCATTCCCAGCCAGAAGTTGGGAGTTGCCAAGCCGATGATGGCGATTGAGCGCCCCAGGTAGTCGGCGGCGGTATCCTGGCGGATCGCCGAGTAGATGCCAACTGGCAGTGCTATCAACAGCCCGATTACGATGGCCAGGACACCGAGCTCAATGGTTACCGGAAGTCTACCGATTATCAACTCGGCTACCGGCTCACTGCCGCCAATCATTGAGTGGCCAAGGTTGCCCTGGAGAAGGCCTTTGAAGTGGGACTCGCCGGTAACCCAGTCAGGAGTCGGCAACACTCCTATCCAGCGCCCATACTGCACGTAGACAGGCACGTCCAATCCCAGCATACGCTCCAAAGCTTCACGGTCAATCGTCGCGGCTAGGCGGTGTTCCATCTGAGCCGCCATCGCGTCTATTATATCGCCGGGAATGTAGCGGACCGAGAGAAAAACCAGGATGGTTAGAATGATCAGGGTGGGGATTATGAGCAACAAGCGCCTGATGATGTAGGCTCTCATGTGACACTACCGGTCTCTGAGGCAGTCACCCTCTCACTATTCAATGAGTAGGGGAACCGAGAGCCTCAAGCCTCCCAGTTCCCCTTTCCCTAAGGTCAGTCACAAGGGGTGAAACCCCTAATGACCCATTGCTTCCTTCAGCTCACTATCAAGCCAGATGCGGGCCGCTATTAACTGACGGTCCACCTGTCCCAGCTCCAGTTCACCGTTATAACCCATGACCCACGGCTGGAGCACGTTCATCCGAGGAACTCTAGAACCCCATATATACCAGTGCTTTTCGATAATGTACATATCTATCGGTTTAATCAGCGTCTTCCGCTCCTCAATGGTGGTAGCGGCTTGGGCATCTGCAACCATGGCGTCATAAACCGGGTCCCGGACGTTGGGGGGGTTGTAAACAGAGTCCGACGTCTGTTGTATTATCATCCCCATAGCCGGGGAATCCTGACCCGAAACCCACCTGACCAGATCAAAATCACCTTCTGCTACCCTTGCCCGAAGCTCAGGAGACTCAACCTCCCTAACCTCTACATCAATGCCGATCTCAGTCCAGTAGGAGGCAGCTAATTCGTTATACTCTAACAAGGGTGACCCAAACGGGAGGGCCACTTCCAAGAGGGTCTTGAATCTAATGCCGTCGGCGCCGCGCGGATATCCAGCCTCGTCAAGCAACGCTTCTGCCCCTTCCGGGTCATAGGTATAGTATCCCTTGACCTCTTCAGGCCAGTCTGCAAATGGGGTGACATACCCGAGAACTCCGGTCCCTAAATACCCCTGAGGTGTCGTATCTGCATAACCCTTCCAGTACGAAGCGTTAATTGTCTCAAGGTCCAGTGCCATCTGCAGTGCGTGGCGTACCCTGACGTCGTCAAAGGGCGGCCTTCTCGAGTTAGCAGTCCAAGACGTCGACGACCGAAATGAAAACGGCTCCAGCACCAGTTCCGGGTTGGTCTTCCTAAGACTGTCTACCACGTCCATAGACACTACTTGACTCCAGCCGAGAAACACAGCCAGTAAATCAATCTTAGCCGAGCGTAATGCCGCCACACGTGTTGCCTCTTCTGGCATAACCAGCATCTGTAACCCGTCAAGATAGGGCAAGCGATTCTCCGGGTATTTTTCGTCGTAGCCCCAGTAGTTAGGATTCTTGATCCAGGTCATAGAGCTGCCCTCGACCCAGTCAGTCAGCTCAAAGGGCCCGGTGCCGACCACATTCCGCCAATCGGAAAGGTCGCCGTGTTCCTTGATTACCTCGGGGGGGTATATAAAAGTCATGACGCTATATAAAACTTCCCCTAGCGCGTTAGGGTCTGGCTTCGTCAGCTCAAAAACAACCGTCCGATCGTCGGTGGCCGTTATCGATTCCCATGGCAGAATAGCGAACGATACGTTGGCGTACTTGGGATTCGGTTCGGTGTAGCCACTGCCCAGACCCAAATAACGGTGCAAGTTATATTCGACATCCTTCGCAGTTAGCTCCCGACCGTTCATCGGTGGCTTATCATGCCAGTTAACGCCCTGGCGGATATGTAAGACGATCGTGGTGGGGTCAGGCTGTTCCCAGCTTTCAGCCAAGTGCCCCCTAGCGAGGGGGGAAGGGAAGCCAGCAAATGCTTGTGTTCTATAGTTAAATACGTCCCTATCTAGTGCCCAGTCCGCGATGGCTAGCCTCTCTACAACCACACCGAGGGCTTCTGCCGCATCGTAATGGATATAGACGTCAGGACTCGGAGGGTTATAAGGCTGCGAATAGGTGATTATCCCGCCATACTGCGGCGCCGGCACCATCTTGCCGGTGGCCGGGTCGCGCACCATTTCCCTCTCCACCGCCGCATCCTTCTCCTCTTCGTCTGCGCCAGTGGCCCAGAGGCCGGTTGCGGTCAGGACCAGGACCAGGACCAACGCAACCGCGAGGGTCCTGGTAATCTGTACAATATTCATACGTTCCTCCGTATGTGGATTCTCGAGAGTATTGCGTAGCGGCTTGCCGCACCCTGGCTACTCTCGCGCCCGCAACGCAGGCGGCCAGACAGAGTCGAATGGGTGTCGCGCGCGGCGTGTGACTCAGCGGGTTCGCCCCGGCTCACGCCGCGCGCGCGTGCGGTTCTTTGAGTATCATCTTGGCCTCCTGTGCGCCGGCACAAACCGGCAAGGTGTTGTGAATGGAAGAGTCATACGTCGAAGGGCTAGCGACCCACGGCGGCCCCGAGTCATGCGCCGCCGCCCGCGAGGGCGGGGGTGAAGCGTTGACAGGGGTACGTGCGGGCCGGGTATCGAGCCGCCACGCGTGGCGGTGGTCTGAGCAGCAGTGAGTCTGAATGGCCGCCAACGCCGGCGGTGGGTTTTGCGCGCAGTTAGTCGCGGGCGGGGATCCGGGACGGTTGCGGTCGCCTGGAAGGACGCGGGCGGCCAGCATGCCGGTTGGGCGATGGACCGAGCGGGCGCCACCGACAGCTACGGCGGTGGTGAAGGCGACGGTGTGCGCGGGGTCGCGTACGGGGCGATCAGCCCGAGCGGTTAGTTGTTTCTCGGTTGGAAAAAGTGGGGGGGGGGGGAAGATCAGCTGCGTCACCGCCAACCGGTCACTGCGCTGACTGTCATTATGGCGCTTCATCGACATCCGTCGCCCCAGAGGAGGCACGCTAGCATAGGCGCGGCGCGCCTGTCAACGACTTGGCGGTCACCGAGGTCACCGAACATCACCGGCCACCGGTCACGGCGCTGGCTGTCATCATGGCGCTTGATGATTGTGACTCCAGTGATTGGCCTGCGTCAGGCCGATGGACCACCGCACCACCGCACCACCGCGGAGTGAGTTCGCCGCTCCCAACACGGCGCGGCTGAAGGCCGGATCGTCGAATTCCTTAGGCCACCTCTCTTCGTCCCCCTTGATTCCGAGCCCGCGGCGATCCGCGTCAAGCTTGTCGAAGTCGATACCGCCTCGCTTCGCGCGGCAGCGGACCAGCTCCACGGTTGGTTCTCCGTTCCTCGTTATGACGACCCGTTCGCCGCTCTGGACGGCGATCACGAGATAGGAGAGGCATGTTTCCGCTTCGTGCAAGGCAAGTTCCATAATCAGTTCTCCTTGGCGCTCAACTGTGAACCCACCTCGCTACCGAACGGGCGGGGCTGGAAACCCTCCACCTACGGGTCCGCGCACCAGCGCTCTACCCGACGGGGATGCACCGGTCGCGTCACAGCGAACCGGTCACTGCGCTGACTGTCGTCGCGGCGTTTCATCAGCGATCCGTCGGACCCCAAGCGACGCGAGCTTGCTATGGACGCGACCACCCTGTCAACGACTCGTGGGGGTCACCAACTCACCAAATCCGGCCGTTCCGGACGCCCGCCAGCGTCGCCGCCATCGGAGGTGGTGACGTTGAGGTGACCGCCCGGCGACCCCACCG
Source organism: Spirochaetaceae bacterium (assembly GCA_028821475.1). Lineage (GTDB taxonomy): Bacteria > Spirochaetota > Spirochaetia > SZUA-6 > Bin103 > Bin103. Next base: position 692 of record JAPPGB010000022.1, on the reverse strand, counting down.
ATCTTGACGCTGATTTCTCGTACGTCTCCCATCGGTGCACTTTCAATACTCGTCGTCACAGCGAAGCCGGGCACCAGGTATCTCATCACACGACTGACGCGTCGCCGTTCGTGGGCCCCGTGGCCGGACAGTGCGGGCCATCGGAGAGATGTGGCGCTCTCGGAGAGCGACGCTGACTAAGAACGTCGGTCGGTGTCGTGCGCTGGCGCGACTGCGGAGCGCAGGCCGAGGTTGGTCGGCACGGTCCGCAACTCCTGCTGCAGTCGTGCCTGCAACGGATCGTGAACAGCGGCGGGCGCATAGAGCGCGAGTACGGCCTGCGGCGGAGGGCGCACCGATCTGCTGATCATCTGGCGGCGACCCGGTGGCGAGGGACCGCACGCCGCGGGCAGATTCGTCATCGAGTGCAAGGTGCTGCACCGGAGCCTGGAGCGCACGGTCCGCGAAGGGTTGCTGCAGACCGCCGAATATATGGACCAGTGCGCGGCGCAGGCCGGCCACCTGGTCATCTTCGACCGCGGCGCAGACAAGCGGTGGGAGGACAAGATATTCGGCCGCGACGAACACGCCGATGACCGGCACCGGATCACGGTGTGGGGGATGTGAGCAGTATTCGACCGGCAGCCGCCGAGGTTCGTCTGACAGTCTCACCCGGCAATATGGGCATTGCTGAGAGTACGAGCCTCCTCCCT